>JAVBKP010000022.1:0-16664 GCA_031553975.1 Anaerovoracaceae bacterium
TCAAACAAGCCATGAAGGACAAGAACGAAATCAAAAAAAATGTTGTGAATATGGCAAGAGCTGCCATCAAACAGTATGAAGTAGACAATCGCACAGAGCTTGATGAGGCTGGAATTATTGAGATTCTGACTAAACAAGTGAAGATGAGAAGAGATGCTTTGGCTGACTTTGAGAAAGCTGGAAGAACAGACCTTCTGGATGTCTATAACAAAGAGATTGAAATTCTGCTGGATTACTTACCTAAGCAACTCACAGAAGACGAAATCTTGCATATTGTTAAAGAAACTATGAATGCCCTTGGCATTGATGGCGCAAAGAGCAATATGGGAAAACTTATCGGCGCAGTTATGCCTAAAGTAAAAGGCTTAGCAGATGGCAATGTGGTAAAAAAAATAGTCGAAAGTGTACTTCAATAAATCAAAGACCTGTACGTCAACGTACAGGTCTTTTTTTATGCCCTTGGACATATATTGATGAAGAGATTGAACGCTAGTTGGGACGGTTCTAAATGAAGATAGACTTATAGAAACGAGGCAGGAAAATATGAAGGATGATTTACTCTTTGATTTTAGCCTTACGATGCCGAGGATACTGGTATCTGGCAATATTGCTGTAGTAGACAACGCAAAGCGTATTGTCTCTATGGATGAAACCTCTATTATTATAGATACAGGCAAAACATTTGTAGAAATAAATGGTCTTAACTTGATGATAAAGCGCTTAGAAGAGCAGAGGATGATTGTCAATGGGCGGATTGGGACCATTGAATTTCATAAAGGAAATGAAGGAGCTACTGTATGAGGTTTAAGCTAAGACATGACAATACAGAAAATAAGGTGAAATTAAAAGTAGAGGGTCTTCATTGTCATAAATTAATCTCTCAATGTGTTGCACACAATATAACCATTCAAAATTTGTCATATATCAACGAATTAGAAATTGTGCTCACTGTCAAGGAGCGACAATATAGCCAGTTCTTACAGCTAACAAAGAACCAATATATAGTTACAGTCTTAGGAAAAAGTGGGACTAGATTTACATTAAAGCAGATATTCAACCGCAAGAGCATCCTAATTGGATTTGCGGTATTTTTGCTGCTGATTGGATATAGGGGTCAATTTGTATCAGATATCTACATAGATGGGCTAAAAAATATCCCAAAGGAAGAGATGTATAAGGTATTAGAAGACAATGGGCTATATGTAGGATGTAGCAAAAAGGTAGATATACTCTCTCTGAAAGACACCCTTTACAATCAGATGGGAGATAGATTAAATTGGATTTATATAAAAATAAAAGGGACAACGGCCTACGTAGAAGTGGTGGAAAAAGCACCTACACTGGCTAAATTTGACTACAAAGTACCATGCAATATCATAGCAAAAAAAGATGGATATTTGACAAAGATAGTGGCGAAAAATGGAAGGGCTAATTTGGCTGTGGGAGATTTTGTCAGAAAAGGTCAGCTTTTAATTGGAGGCACTAAAACCGTGACAGTCCCCGCCATAGGAGAAAGCACCAATGGAAAACCAATGCCACCGGTGGCAAAACAAGAATATTTTCACGCCCTAGGCGATTTTTATGCCAAGGCGATTTATCATTTCAATGTGAATCAAGAAAGATATGAAGTGGTAAAGGAAGAAACGGGAAAAGATGTATACGGTATACAATTGGAGGTGGGAGACTTTAAGTGGAGTAGCTATCATCTTTTTAAAGGGTTTGATAGATCAGAGCTTCACGCCTTCACACTGATAGATCTAGCTTTTGATGGACTTGAGAGCATAAAGTTTTTTGAGGGTAGAACACCGCCACGGATTGTGATAAAATTAATTGATTGCAAAGAAATTGTGGCCACAAAGCGTGAACGCAGTGAGGAAGAGATTTCTGTATTGATGAAAAAAGTGGTTAGAGACAAACTAAAGGCTGGAATGCCAAAGAGTGCCCAGATTCTAAAGCAAGATTTAAAATATGACGCCACGCCGTGGACTGTAAAGGTTACTGTCAACCTAGAGACCCTAGAACAAATCGGAGAGGAACAGGCGATTACCACGCCAGAGGTATAAAATGAATTTAATTTTTGATGAAGAATTATTACCAGAACCAGAGCTGGTAGAACTAATGCAAAAGGCAGCCAAAATCTGCTTGGAGCAACATGAAATCTACGGAAATGATGTGGAAATCAGTGTTACTTTTGTCAGTAATGAAGAGATTAAGAGCATCAATGCAACACACAGAAGCAAAGATGTGGTGACGGATGTGCTATCTTTCCCACAATTTGAAGAGATAGAAGAAATCAAAGACCAACTGGAAGATGAGTATGGACCTATCATATTGGGGGATGTGGTGATAGCTAGTGAGGTAGCGAAAACCCAAGCTGAAGAATATGGACATTCATACCAACGAGAAGTGGTGTATCTATTGGTGCATAGTATACTGCATCTTTTGGGATATGACCATATAGAAGCAGAAGAAAAAAACCAAATGAGAGAAGCAGAAGAAAAAGTAATGAAAGAGATAGGGTTAGAGAGATAAATGAAGAGTGGATTCATAGCGATAGTAGGTCGCCCCAATGTGGGAAAATCAACATTATTGAATGCAATATTAGGCGAGAAAATCGCCATTACATCGGACAAGCCACAGACCACGCGTAATACCATCAGGGGTATTTATACTGAGGATGACACGCAAATTATATTTTTAGACACACCAGGCATACACAAACCAAAGACAAAGCTGGGGAATTATATGACCGATACGGCCATGGGTACTTTTAACGAAGTGGATGGTGTGATTTTCATTGTGGATTCACAGCTAAAGGAAGCTGGTGGAGATCGTTTTATTTTTGAAAAATTAAAAGAGGTCAAGACACCAAAACTCCTTATGATTAATAAAATAGATTTGATACCCCCTGAGCAGTTTCAACAAATTTACAATACCTATGACCAACTAGGGGTATTCGACAAGATATTTGGTGTATCGGCATTAAAAGGTACAAATGTAGAAGAAATCATCAATCAGGCAAAATCTTACATGAAGCCAGGACCTCATTATTTCCCAGACGATATCGTGACAGATCATCCAGAGAGGTTTATCGTCACAGAGATTATTCGTGAAAAAGCCCTTAACTACCTAGAAGATGAAGTGCCTCACGGTATTGCTGTTGACATTGAAAGCTATGAAGAGGGCGAGACCCTAACGAAAATCGGTGCCATTATTTATTGTGAGCGAAACTCCCATAAAGGTATCATTATCGGAAAAGAAGGTAAAAAGTTAAAAGGCATAGGCAAAAGTGCCCGAATTGAAATTGAAAACCTCCTTGGGACCAAGGTTTTCTTAGAAATTTGGGTTAAAGTGAGAGAGAATTGGCGGGATAGTGGGTCTGCTCTTGGCAGTTTTGGTTATAGGAAACAATAATGTACATCGAAACAGAGGGCGTGGTCCTAAAACAAAGCAAAATTCTTGAAGACCGCCGTATGTTGACACTTTTTACTAAGAAATTTGGTAAAATTAATACAGGGGCTAATCACCAGAGCAAAGGGAAGACAAAGTCCTCCTTGGCACTAAGGCCGTTTACCCAAGGCAAATATGAGCTATACAAAGGCAAGAATACGTTTAATATACAAAGCACAGATGTGATTCGCAGTTTTTATAAAATTGGTGAAGATATTGATAAATACGTGGCGGCATCATTTGCATTGGAGCTGACGGATAGGATTCTTGTAGAAAGCGAGCCGGCGCCCAAAATATATGAAATACTACTAGAATTCCTTGAAATAATGGAAAATAGAGGTAAAGAATATAATACGTTGGTCATCGCCTATCAGTTGAAAATTTTGAAATTTAGCGGGTCAATGCCTCATACCAAAAACTGCGTAGCGTGCGGGAAATCACCTGATAATGGTTTTGTTTTTGACGTGGTAAGTGGTGGAATAGTTTGTTCAGAATGCGTGAAAAGAAATACAAGGAGTCCATTGATATTCGAGGTAAATACTGGTATAATTGATATCGTGAATTATATCATGGTTAATTCACTACATACTTTGAGTAAGATACGTATTGAAGAAAAAT
Source organism: Anaerovoracaceae bacterium (assembly GCA_031553975.1). Lineage (GTDB taxonomy): Bacteria > Bacillota > Clostridia > Peptostreptococcales > Anaerovoracaceae > JAVBKP01. The sequence continues at coordinate 4,069 of JAVBKP010000022.1, forward strand.
CATTGAGTACAATAAGTGAGATACTAAAGCAGTATTTTAAACATCATTTTGGGATAGATAATCTGAAAAGTCAAAGCTTTTTAGAAATTTAAATTTGGGAGGTAAGAAGGATGGAGATTACGCTAGAAAAAATTGAACTAGTTAAAGACAGAACAGGGGTTAGCTACAAAGAGGCAAAGGAAGCGTTAGAAAGCCACAATGGTAGTGTAGTAGATGCTATTATCAGCATTGAAGAGAGCATAGACAGTAGCTTTAAGAGTGGCGCTGAGGCTGACAAAGCCGCGATTTTAGACAAAATCAAAGAGCTAATCAAGAAGGGCAATGTATCAAAACTCGTATTAAAAAAAGACGGGGAGATTATTTTGAATTTGCCTGTGAATGCAGGGGTAATCGGTGCGGTATTCGCGCCAGTAGCAACAGTAGCAGCACTAGGTGCGGCGCTTGTGACAAAGTGCCAAATTGAAGTTGTTAAAGACAATGGCGAGATTGTAGATATTAGCGAATTCACTATGGAAAAATTTGGAGACTTCAAGCAAAAAAGTGCAGAAGTATACGGAGATGTCAAAGTAAAGGCAGAAGATGCTTACGCTAACGTGAAGTCTAAAGTGGAAGAGTCAGTGAGTAAAAAATCTGATGCAGTAGAAGACTTTGTGGACGATTTAGAAGATATGTTTGATGAGGATAAGGATAAACTATAAATACACTAGGAGAAAAGAATGACACAGTTTAGTATGGAAAAAATCACGGCCCTAGCCAAAAATAGAGGATTTGTGTTCCCAGGATCTGAGATATATGGAGGCCTTGCTAATTCTTGGGATTATGGCCCTATAGGCGTGGAATTGAAGAACAATGTAAAGAGGGCTTGGTGGAAAAAATTCATCCAAGAATCTAAGTACAATGTTGGATTAGACGCTGCAATATTGATGAATCCAAAGGCTTGGGTTGCATCTGGGCATGTAGGTGGATTTAATGACCCAATGATCGATTGTAAGGCTTGTAAAGCTAGATTTAGAGCTGACAAGATCATAGAAGACCATAGGGAGAAGAATCCTCCATCAGAGGCAGAGTACACTGGGGCGGTAGATGGTTGGTCATTGGAAAAGCAAGGGCAGTATATCAACGAAAAAAATGTTAAATGTCCTACTTGTGGCAAAGTAGATTATACAGCTATTCGGCAGTTTAATCTTATGTTTAAGACATTCCAAGGGGTGAACGAAGATTCAGCATCTGAGATATTCCTTAGACCAGAGACGGCCCAAGGGATATTCGTTAACTTTAAAAATGTAGCTAGAACCTCTAGAAAGAAAATGCCTTTTGGTATTGGTCAAGTGGGCAAGTCTTTCAGAAATGAAATAACACCTGGTAACTTTATATTTAGAATTCGTGAGTTTGAGCAAATGGAACTTGAGTTTTTCTGCAAACCAGGTACAGAATTAGAATGGTTTGATTATTGGAAAAATTTCTGTGTTAAGTGGTTGAAAGACCTTGGGATTAAAGAAGAACATTTCAAGCTTCGAGACCATGATGCTGAGGAACTTTCCCATTATAGCAATGCGACTACAGACATCGAATTCTTATTCCCATTTGGTTGGGGAGAACTTTGGGGTATCGCCTCTCGTACAGATTATGACTTGAAGCAGCATATGGAACATTCTGGTGAAGATATGAAATACCATGATCCAGAGACAAATGAAAAATATATTCCATATTGCATAGAGCCATCTCTGGGCGCAGATCGAGTTACACTGGCTTTCTTAGCAGAAGCCTATGACGAGGAAGTGCTAACTGACAGCAAGGGGAATGAAGATATTAGAACAGTGTTGCGTTTTCACCCAGCATTGGCCCCATTTAAAGCAGCAGTTCTTCCACTCACAAAGAAGCAAGCAGAAAAAGCCACTGCATTGTATGAAGACCTATCTAAATACTTCATGGTGGATTATGACGCGGCTGCTAGTATTGGTAAGAGATATCGTCGTGAAGACGAGATTGGTACACCGTATTGTATTACGGTAGACCCACAGACGGAAGAAGATAATTGCGTTACAATTCGTGATAGAGACACTATGGATCAGATCAGACTTCCGATAGGTGATGTACGTAAGTACATTGAAGATAAGCTTTTATTTTAATTAACATAAAGGAGAAGTAAAGAATATGGCAAAATTTGTCTACATGTTCAAAGAAGGTACCAAAGATATGAAAAACCTTCTTGGTGGAAAAGGTGCTAACTTAGCAGAGATGACCAACCTTGGTCTTCCTATTCCACAAGGATTTATAGTTACAACTGAGGCTTGTACTAACTACTACGAGACTGGAAAAATGGTTAGCGATGATATTCAAAAGCAAATCTTTGATTCAGTAGCAGAGTTAGAGAAGATGCAAGGCAAAAAATTTGGAGATACATCAGATCCACTTCTAGTATCAGTTCGTTCTGGTTCTAGGGCTTCTATGCCAGGTATGATGGATACAATCCTTAACCTAGGTCTTAATGACATAGCAGCAGAGGGATTTGCTCAAAAGACTGGCAACCCAAGATTTGCTTATGACTCATACAGAAGATTTATTCAAATGTTTTCTGATGTAGTTATGGAAATGAGCAAAACTTTCTTTGAAGGTATCTTAGATGAAATCAAAGAAGAAAAAGGCGCTAAATATGACACGGATTTAACAGCCGATGACCTAAAAGAGGTTATTGCTAAATATAAAGCAATATACAAAGAGAAAATGGGAGAAGAGTTCCCACAAGATCCTAAAGTGCAATTGATGGAGGCTATTAAGGCTGTATTCCGTTCATGGGACAATCCACGTGCTATTGTTTATAGACGTATGAATGACATCCCTGGAGATTGGGGTACTGCTGTTAACATTCAAGCCATGGTATTTGGTAACATGGGTGATACGTCAGGTACTGGCGTGGCATTCACTCGTAACCCATCTACTGGAGAGAACAAAATCTATGGTGAGTACCTAATCAACGCACAGGGCGAAGATGTAGTAGCTGGTATCAGAACACCAAATCCTATTTCTGAGCTTGAAAGAGATATGCCTGAATGCTACAAGCAATTCATGGAAATCGCCCATAAGTTAGAAAACCACTACAAAGATATGCAAGACATGGAGTTTACAATTCAAGATGGAACGTTATACTTCCTACAAACTCGTAATGGTAAAAGAACAGCACCAGCTGCTCTTCAAATCGCTTGCGATTTAGTAGACGAGAAAATGATTACACCAGAAGAAGCGATTAGCAGAATTGACGCTAAGTCTCTTGATCAACTTCTTCACCCAACATTTGATCCTGCTGCATTAAAAGCAGGTAAAGTGATTGGATCTGCTCTTCCTGCATCTCCAGGAGCAGCAGCTGGTAAAGTATATTTCACAGCTGACGATGCGAAAAATGCTGGTGCTAAAGGAGAAAGAGTAATCCTAGTTCGTCTAGAGACATCTCCAGAGGACATTGAAGGAATGCATGCTGCGGAGGGTATTTTAACTGCTCGTGGCGGTATGACATCTCACGCGGCTGTAGTAGCTCGTGGCATGGGTACAGCTTGCGTATCTGGATGTGCAGAAGTAAGAGTCAACGAAGCTGGTAAATATTTTGATATTAGTGGAGAGAGAATCAACGAGGGAGATTATATCTCACTTGATGGATCCACTGGTAAGATTTATTTAGGAGACATTAGTACTGTAGAAGCATCTGTAAGCGGCAACTTTGGACGTATCATGGAATGGTCTGACCAGTTTAGAACATTAAAAGTTCGTACAAATGCTGATACACCAGCTGATACTGCCAATGCTGTTAAGCTTGGTGCAGAAGGTATCGGTCTATGCCGTACAGAGCATATGTTCTTTGAGGCAGACAGAATTCCAAAAATTAGAAAAATGATCCTTGTAGATAGTGTAGAAGATAGAGAAGCGGCGCTTAATGAGTTAATTCCTTTCCAAAAGGCAGACTTTAAAGCAATGTACGAAGTGTTACAAGAAAGACCAATGACAGTTCGTTACCTAGATCCACCACTACATGAGTTCCTGCCAACAGATCCAGCAGACATTGCGGCTCTTGCAAAAGACATGGGTGTTTCAGTTGAGAAAGTAAACGAGAAGATTGCAGACCTTCATGAGTTCAACCCAATGATGGGTCACCGTGGATGCCGTCTTGCTGTTACTTACCCTGAGATTGCAAGGATGCAAACTAGAGCTGTTATGGAAGCGGCTATCGAGGTAAAAGCTGAAAAAGGTTACAATATCGTTCCTGAGATCATGATTCCACTGGTAGGTGAGAAAAAAGAGCTTAAGTTCGTTAAAGATATCGTTGTAGAAGTAGCTGAACAAGTGAAAAAAGAGAAAAACTCTGATATCAAATATATGGTAGGTACAATGATCGAGATTCCTCGTGCGTGTCTAACTGCTGATTCTATTGCTGAAGAGGCTGAATTCTTCTCATTTGGTACAAACGACCTTACACAAATGACATTTGGATTCTCACGTGATGATGCGGGTAAATTCTTAGATGCGTACTACAAAGGCAAGATTTTTGAATCAGATCCATTTGCTAGACTAGATGTTACTGGCGTAGGACAATTGGTTCAAATGACAGTAGAAAAAGGAAGAAAAGCAAGACCAGGTATCAAGCTTGGTATCTGCGGAGAGCATGGCGGAGATCCATCATCTGTAGAGTTCTGCCACAATGTAGGACTAGACTATGTATCATGCTCACCATTTAGAGTTCCAATCGCAAGACTGGCTGCAGCGCAAGCTGCTTTGAATGCTAAGAAATAGCATTCAAACAGCGTAGCGCAGGGGACCCGAATATCCAACAATAATGCTGCAAAGCAGCATAAGAACGAGGATGTTTGGGGTGCAAGCCGCTTTAAATTCTAAGAAATAAAATAACCACATAACTCAAATGAGTCCCGCAAGGGGCTCATTTTTTATTGAATTTAAAGATAAAACTTGACTTTTTGAATTAACATAATTATAATTAACTTAATCATGATTATATAATTTTAAAGAGGTGAGTATAATGTTTGTTGGAAGAATGGCGGAATTGCGCCAACTAAATAAGCTTTATGACAAAAATGAATTTCAATTCGTAGTGGTATATGGACGAAGGCGGGTTGGTAAGACGTTTATGTTATCAAAGTTTTGCGAAGATAAAAAGGCCATATACTTTGCAGTAGAGCAGTTTAGCGAGAATATATTGCTTGAAAAATTTTCTGACTGCATTACCTCTGTATTTCCATCCTCTGTAATATCAAACTTTGAAAGCTTTGAAAAGGCTATACTTTATTTAGGAGAAAAGGCAAAAACGGAAAGGGTAGTGGTTGTAATAGATGAATTCCAATATTGGGCAGAACAGAATAAAGGAATATTATCAGCGTTACAAAATTTAATCGATCACAGTTTATTAGAAACAAATTTATTTTTAATTATATGCGGGTCATATATAAGCTTTATGGAAGGTGAGGTACTAGGATACCAAAGCCCGCTGTATGGGCGAAGAACAGCCCAGTTCAAAATAGAGGAATTTGGATATAAAGACAGCAGTTATATATTGCCACAATACGAACCTGAAGAAATGGTACTTACCTATGCCATGCTAGGCGGGATACCAATGTACTTAAAGCAATTTGATGGAGACAATAGCCTCCGTGACAATGTGATTGAAAAAATGCTTTGGTCAGGCGCGATTTTAAGAAGTGAGCCAATATTTGCATTGAGGCAAGAGCTGAGAGAACCAGCCATATATATGTCGATACTAGAGGCCATTGCCGGTGGTGCATCAAAATACAATGAAATTTCAACAAAGTGTGGTGTAGATATAGGTGTATATTTAAATAATTTGATACAATTAGGTATACTGAGAAAAGAAGTTCCATTTGGGGCAAAACCCAGCACCCGCAAATCCATATATAGAATAAAAGATAATTTTTTTCATTTTTGGTTTAGATTTATTACACGTTCAATATCTTTGATAGAACAGGAAAAATATGACATAGTGTATGACCAAATAATAGAGCCTAGATTATCTGAGTATGCGGGCTATGCCTTTGAAGATATTTGTATACAGTTTTTAAAACAAATGAATGGAACGGAGAACTTGCCATTTATATTTCACAATATTGGTAGATGGTGGGGAACTGATAGCAGGAAAAAATGTGAAGTTGAAATCGACATTATAGCAAGCAATGATGAAAGCAAAATGTTGTTTGGAGAATGCAAGTGGCGAAATGAAAAGACCGATATAACAATATTGCAGGGGTTAATTGAAAAAAGCTTATTGATACCAGCAAATCAGCGCTATTATTGCCTATTTAGTAAAAGTGGTTTCACACCGCCATTGCTAAAATTTGCAAAAGAGAGGGCGGACATTTATTTGTTTACATTAAGGGATATATTCTAGTATAATGTAATTATAGATAGGAGGACAAAATCATGAAAAATAATAAAAAACCAATATCTTTCGTAGTTTCACTTATAATTGTTCTTGGCATATTTGTAGGGACGGGCACGGTTGGAATAGGACCTTCTGCTGCTATTGATTCATATGCATCAACGACAACACCAGCCATACGCATGAGTGATGTTCATATTGTAACCATTGGTGGTGCTGTCACAAAGCATTGGGGATATGATGCTATTAATTTTGTTTTGAAAAAATACTGGATGAATGGGACATCAGACAAAACGTTTTCTCCCGATGTCAATCTAACAAGAGCCATGGTGGCGCAGACATTGGCGAATATGGCAAATTATTTTCCTAATGGTTATAAAGATAGCATATACACAGATGTAAAGGTGGAGGATTGGTGTTCTCCCGCTATATCATGGGCTACCCAGTACAAGATTATGGGCGGAGAGGATGGCAAGTTCTTGCCAAACAACTTAATGGCTAGAGAAGATGTAATCAATGCTCTATATCAATATGCAAAAACAAAAAATCATGCTAATTATAATATGAGTATGACATTGGATCAATTCACAGATGCTACAAATGTTGGCAGTGAGGTAAAAACAGCAATGCTTTGGGCCACATCAAATAAAATTATATCTGGAAAAACCTCTGCAGATGGTGGACAAATGCTTGATCCAAAAGGAAATATCACTAGATCTGAGCTCGCAAGTATTCTATATGCGTATGATAATGCATTCTAATCATGAGATTTTAAAACTGTCTTTGAAAAAAGGCAGTCTTTTTTTACAATTAAAAAAGGAAATATGAAAAACGTGTAGAATATAGTCTTAGCGAAATTTTGCGGTTGAGGTAATATTATGATAGATAGAGTGGCGCAGGAAAATAGAGAATTAGAAATTTTATCAGAGTTTGCAACAAAATCTGTTCATGCGAAGAGAAGTCTTAGAGAAGATGAAAAGTGTGAATTCCGTACAGAGTTTCAACGGGATAAAGATAGGATTATTCATTCTAAATCCTTTCGGAGGCTCATGCATAAGACACAGGTGTTTTTGGCATCGGATAAGGATCATTATAGAACAAGACTTACCCATACCTTGGAAGTGTCCCAAATAGCTAGAACCATAGCTAGGGCACTGGCATTAAATGAAGACTTAACAGAGGCTATTGCCTTAGGACACGATTTAGGACATACACCTTTTGGGCATAGTGGAGAAGATGTACTTAACAAAGTTCACCCAGGTGGATTTAGGCATAATGAGCAAAGTGTTTGGGTAGTGGATGTATTGGAGTTTTCTGGTGGGCTACGTGGCATGAACCTAACAGAAGAGGTGAGAGATGGCATATTAAACCATACAGGCAAGCTAAAGGCCTCCACGCCAGAGGGACAAATTATTAAATTTAGTGATAGAATTGCTTATATTAATCACGACATAGATGATGCCCTTCGTGCTGGTGTAATAAAAAAGACAGATTTGCCTAAAACCGCCATCGAAATACTGGGAGATTCTCATAGCAAAAGAATCAACAACCTTATTATTGATGTTGTGAAAAACAGCCAAGGAAAGCCAGATATGGCTATGAGTCCTGAGATATGGGCCCAAATGGACACACTGCGCAATTTTATGTTCGAGAATGTATATCACAGTTCTCAGGTAAAACGTGTGGAATCCCTCAACGAGGTGGATGAGGCAATACACTTTTTCTATGAATACTATTTGAAAAACAGTGAACAATTACCACCAGAGATGTTTGAAATGACAAAAGAGTTCGGGGTGAACACTGTGGTAAAAGATTTTATAGCTGGCATGACTGACAGGTATGCTATGAGCCTTTATCATGAATTACAAAAGAAATAACCGCAAGGTTAAGGGAGAATATGGGATTAAATAATACCATTGAAGAAATCAAAGCAAAAGGCAATATTATAGATATAGTAGCGGCTCATGTCCAGTTAAAGCGTACAGGGGCGAACTATAAAGGGTGCTGTCCTTTTCATAATGAAAAGACACCATCTTTTGTCGTGTCGGAGGACAAGCAGATATTTACCTGTTTTGGGTGTGGCGCATCTGGTGACATGATTAAGTTCGTTCAGATGATCGACAACTTAGAGTTTCCTGAAGCGGTGGAGAAATTAGCAGAAAAGTTTGGTGTACAAATAGATTCTAGCGGATTTAACGCTGAAAAAAACAAGAACAAATATTACGATATTAACCGTGAAGCAGCCATGTTCTTTTATAATAGTATACAAGATGCAAAAACATTGGGTGCAGTATATATGAAAGGCCGTGGGCTTACACCCGCTACCATGAAAAAATTTGGTATTGGATATGCACCAGATAGTTGGGATAGCGTGTTAAAGCATCTGAATGAAAAGGAAATCTCAGAAAAGGACATGATAGACCTTGGACTAATATCAAAAAATGCCAGCGGTAAAAAGTTTGATAAATTTAGGAATAGAGTCATATTTCCCATTATCAATACGAGAGGAAAAGTCATAGGTTTTGGTGGACGTGCCCTTAGTGATGAGGACAATCCTAAATATCTCAATTCCCCCGAAACCGTTGTGTTCTCAAAGAAAAATAATCTATATGGTCTTAATTTGACCAGGCAAGAGATCAATAAAAGAAACGCTGCTATTCTGGTAGAGGGATATATGGATGTCATATCATTATATCAATACGGGGTGAAGAATGTAGCGGCCTCCTTAGGCACGGCACTTACGGCTAATCAGGCAGCCATGATCAAAAGATATGCTGATAATGTAATCATATCCTATGACTCCGATGCGGCAGGCGAAGCGGCAGCCCTAAGAGCCATTGATATATTATACGCTGCTGGATGTAATATCAAGGTGGTACAGGTGACTGGCGCTAAAGATCCAGATGAATTTGTTAAAAAACACGGTGCGGAAGCTTTTTACAAATTAACTGATGAGGCCCCCACCTTTGTGGAGTTTAAGGTAAAAGTTGCAAAACGCAAATATGACATGTCAACTACCTCTGGGAGTGTTGATTTTTTAAAGGAAGTAGCCACTATCTTAAAAGGACTAAAAAGCCCTATAGAGGCTGATGTATATATTGAAAAAATTGCCATGGATACACATATATCAGCAGGCGCTATACGGAGTGAAATCTATGGAGATATGAATCCACTAGGCCGATCAACCCGTGAACCATCTAAAGCCACTGGTCCTATGCAAAGCCAAGATGGACGGGCTGTGCCCACGGGAAAAAAAACAAAGCGAAATAGAGCAGGCGATTTTTTAGAAAAGAGTTTAATCAAGCTCATGCTCATCAAAGCGGAATTCGTGCCAAGAATAGAGAATAAAAATGAAGTTTTTCAAAATCCTATATATATGCGGATGTATGACATAATTACTTCTTTGTATACAGACGATAGTGAAATAGACATTGGAAAACTAAAGGATACTTTATCTGATCATGAAAATATGGAGTTAAACCATATTTTGGAAAATGTCCTTATTAGTGAAAATGAAGAAAATTTTTTCAATGACTGTATGAATAAGATACAAAATGAAAAACTAAAAGTAAGAGAAAAAGAAATACTAGATATTTTGACAATATTAGATGAGGAAGGGAATGTAGATCAAATAAAGCAGTTAAATCAAGAGTTGATGGAAATGAGGAGTAAGAGATATGGAATTTGATTTAGGACAAGAGAGTGAACAAGACGAAAAGAAATTAGATGCCTTTGCAGACGTAATAGAAACAGCAAAGGCAAAAGGTGTGATTTCCTATGCAGAGATTACAGATACCTTAGATAGTTTAGATATTGATAAGGATCAAGCCGACGATTTGTTTGATACGTTAACATCTTTGGGCGTAGAGGTTTTGGCGGAGCCTGAGCCGGATGATTTCACAGAACTAGATATAGATGATGATTTAGAAATCGCAGCAGACCTAGAAGAACTTGATATTGACGAGTCACTGATTGTAGAAGAAGAAATTGACATTGATATTTCCCTTCCTAAAGGCATTACGGTAGACGATCCCGTTAGAATGTATCTAAAAGAAATAGGTAAAGTGCCGCTATTAACAGGCGATGAGGAGATTCAGCTGGCAAAAAGGATGCAAAACGGCGATGAAGAAGCTAAAAAGCGTCTTTGTGAGGCGAACCTTCGTCTTGTTGTCAGCATTGCAAAAAGATATGTTGGCAGGGGTATGTTATTCTTAGATTTGATCCAAGAAGGAAATCTAGGATTGATTAAAGCTGTAGATAAGTTTGATTATGAAAAGGGATTTAAATTCAGTACCTATGCGACTTGGTGGATTAGACAAGCTATAACCCGTTCTATTGCAGATCAGGCTAGAACAATTCGTATTCCAGTGCATATGGTAGAGACAATCAATAAATTGATTAGAATCTCTCGCCAGTTGTTACAAGAGTATGGAAGAGAGCCTTCTCCAGAAGAGATTGCTAAAGAGATGGACTTGCCAGAAGAGAAAGTTCGTGAGATATTAAAGATTGCCCAAGAGCCAGTGTCTTTAGAAACCCCAATAGGAGAAGAAGAAGACAGTCACCTTGGCGACTTTATTCCAGATGATGATGTGCCAGCACCAGCGGAGGCTGCGGCATTTTCTATGCTGAAAGAGCAGCTGGTAGATGTACTAGATACCCTTACAGACAGGGAGCAAAAGGTATTAAAGTTGAGATTTGGACTGGAAGACGGCCGTGCTAGGACATTAGAAGAAGTTGGAAAAAGATTTGATGTAACACGGGAACGTATTAGACAAATCGAAGCAAAGGCATTGAGAAAATTAAGACATCCGAGCAGAAGTAAAAAACTCAAAGATTATTTAGAATAAAATAAAGGTTACGATGGTGAATACAGGAAAAATATGGTAAAACTATCTGAAAGAATGTTAAAAATTGTAAGTTTTATTGGAAACGGTGAAATAGTTGGGGATATAGGAACAGATCATGCCTATATCCCGATTTTTCTTTGGCAGAACAACATCACAAAGAGTGTGGTTGTTGCCGATCTCAACAAAGGTCCATTGGAAAAGGCAAGAGAGAATATCAGCAAGGAAATTGGTGAAAATCCATTTGATATGAGGCTCTCAGATGGCCTACGAGGCATTGTAACTGGTGAAGTAGACACTGTGGTTATAGCAGGCATGGGAGGCGTCTTAATTCGTGATATTTTGGCCTTTGACATAGAGAAGACCCGCAGTATTAAAAAAATTATTCTACAACCTAGAGGTGCGGAAGATAAACTTAGAGAATGGATCTATGAGAATGGGTTTGTGGTTACAGATGCAATCTTGGCAGAAGAGGGCAAATATATATGCGAAGTTTTCTGCATTGGTCCAGCAGAGGGGCAGTCGCCACAAGAAATAAGTTTTGAGATAACACCGATTTTGATAGAAAAAAAAGATCCTTTGTTACCTGAATTTATAAAGCGAAAACTTGAAGAAGCGTATAGGATTCTAGAGGCCACTAAAAATATTGATTTGCAAAAACATGAGCAAACCAAAACAAGGATAGAAAAATTGGAGATGATAGAAAAATGTCTATAACAAAGATAGAATTTTTAAAGGTGCTAGATGAAATAGCACCAGAATCTGCTGCCGAGAGCTGGGATAATGGCGGAATTCAAATAGATTTAGGGGATAATCCTATAGCTAAAGTGTTAGTGGCACTGGATCCATTGTCTGTGGTTGTAGAAGAAGCAGCTTCCCTTGGGGCTGATTGGATTGTGACACATCATCCACTTTTTTTTAACAATATAAAAAATTTGGACATAAAGGCACCGGTGACAGGGACGGGCATCCAATGCATACAGAACAAAATCTCTTTATATGCTGCTCATACATCATTTGATATAGCTATAGGTGGAAATAATGACTATATGGGACAAATTCTCGGGCTAGAACGGTTAAACAATGATGCTAAGAGGGAGTTGCTGTACATAGGTAAATTTGCTAATAACAAATCGATTTCTCTATTGGAATTATGTCATCAAGTGAAGAGCTCATTGTCAATCGAACACAATATTAATTATGTTGCCAGAACAGAACCAATGGACATAGATACAGTGGCTATTTGTACTGGTTCCGGTAGTGATTACATAAAAGAAGCTTATGACAGAGGGTGTCAGGTATTAATAACTGGAGATTTAAAATACCATGATGCACACTATGCCAAGGAACTAGGCATG
>JAVBKP010000033.1:0-40280 GCA_031553975.1 Anaerovoracaceae bacterium
AGCCAATTTCAAACTGTGTATCGGCACGTACTACCTGATTTTTCGCCAAATCTTCGTAGCCAAAGCCTTGTGTCCAGCCAGTACCTTTATCTAAATCTACCATTGCCAATGTTAGTCCTACACTCTTATTTGCTTCCATGGCATTATAGATATATGGAATAACCTTGTCTTTAATTTCAGCATACTTGTCATCTTTATCTACTAAAATAGGTCTCAAAAACTCATAGGAAACCATAGTTCTAGATACTTGGTTCACTGTTGGCTCGAAGTCTAACTGAACTGTCTTTCCGTTCACAACGGCTTTGCGTTCTTTGAGCCATATTTTTGCATTCATATCATCATGTTTGATTTCAATGCTTTTGTCTTTGCTCTCCCATATTACCTTGCCGCCCATACTCTCAACTGCTGCACGCAATGGTATCATCTTCGCCGGCTTTCCCTCGTTAGCTGAACCTTGGTCTGCTGCAAATACTGGCATAATGGACATTGTTATAATCATGACCATAGCCATAAGCCTACATGTAATCTGTCTGAAATCAAGTGCCATATTTTTATTTTTCATAACGTTGCCCCCTTTTCACTACTTTGCGTACTTTGGATATTCCACAATGAGCATTTTACAAAACTCTTCAAAAGTGCCCTTATAATTAGCAAACTCTGGAATGCGAGCATAAATATAAGTTGTCATAACAAATCCCTTGTCTGTGTCTTTCACAGCTACAGCTCTTCCAAATCCTTCATAATAGTAACATGCAATAGCTCTGGCAAAGCTCTCATCTACTATTTCGTGCCAGCCTTGGTAACCATCGGTGACAACTGCCTGTGAATTAGGTTTATAATAGCTAGATATTGCGTTGATTTCGCTTGCATATTTATCAGTGATTGGTCTAGTTATAATATGATAATACTCATGGACTATATTAGAAGCATGCACTTCTCCTGTTACCTTGCCCGCACCTGTATAGATGGCTGGAAGGTTATAGTATAAATTTTCGTGGGCCTCTAGACTAAATCCACTACTTGCACGATACAACGGCATCGGCTGATACACTAGTTCCTTTGGTGCAAGATCACCAATTTTAAAATACGCAATAGATGGCACTAAATAGCCGGGAACAGCCTTCTTATATTTAGCAATCAACTCTTCATGATAGGGTCTATACTTCTCATATAGCTTCGGTATATCAGCAGCTACATAGAACTCAGCTAATTTTCCTGGAAGATCCAAGCGTTTTTGGCTGATTGTGGAATTGGAAACAAAGTTAAAATTTGGTGCGTCACCAAGGGAAGCCACTACGGTTTTTAGTTGTCCTGGACTGTCTTTGTAGTAATTAGGAGAACTGATCTTCAAATTCATGGCATTAAGCTCATCTCTTAGCATTTTTCTAGGTCCTTCGATTGGATATCCATTGTTGTCATCATATCCTGTGTAGTTAATGAAAGCAAGATAGGTGAACATGCGAATATCATATACATACTGCACATTGCTAAACCAACCATACGCATCCAAACCCATTAAAGCTGCTCTATCTTTATCAATAGCACCTTCATCACCTAATTTTTTAATAAGGGTTTCCTTACTATCTTTTATATTGGCTGATAGTGCATTATACGAAATAGAGGTGGCATCACCGCGTGTGAAATAACTAGTATTATTACTATATCCTCCACTTGTAAAACCTATTTTATCTGACAGCACAAAAGCACTATCCCATTGAAAGTCTTTTCCTGATTCATATCCCAGTGCCTTCAGGACAAAGGTAAGGTATTGTGCAGAAGTTACAGGATTAGACCCACCAAATTTCGTAAGTGATATGCCAGAAGTAAGGCCTTTTTCATACGCATACCCCACATAAGGCTTAGCCCACGTATCCACATCTGTGAATGGCGTAGTCCATTTGCCCGCCAGTGCCTCCTCTTTTTTTCCTAAAAGCGTGACAAGCATGGTAATAGCCTCTTGTCTAGTAGGTGCGCGGTCCAGATCGAAAATAGGTACTCCATTTGCATCCGTACCTGCACCACTAAAAAGTTTTAACCCGTATAATGCAATGGCCGCTGAATCCTCAATGGTCACTGAATTCTCAATGGTATCTGCGTATACTGGCGATGCCATAGTAATCAACATTACTGTTATCATTAGCATAGAAATAATTTTTCTCATTTAGAACCGTCCCCCATTCATAGTGCAAAAAACGGTGAGGGGTTGCCTCACCGTTTTAGCTTTACATATTATCTGTTCACGTATTGAATTGCCTTTGTTGGGCATTTTTCTGTGCATTCTGCTGTTCCGCCTGCTGCTTTAAACGCTATGGCGTCTGCTTTTGCTAGGAAGTTCTCAATCACAATTGTTCCCTCTGGTGCATTTTTAGCACAGATAGAACAACCGATACAAGCTACTTCACATTTTTTCTTTGCCACTGGCCCTTTATCTTTAGAGTTACATTTAACTACAATATTGTAGTTTTCTGGCTCTAGGCTGATAACTTTTCTAGGACAGATTTTTACGCAAGCACCACAAGCTGTACATTTTTTCTCATTGATCACTGGAATTCCATCAGGACCTTCTGTAATCGCTTCGAATAAACAAGCTTTCAGGCATGAACCGTATCCAAGGCATCCGTATTTACAGTCTTTGTCTCCACCTTGTACTAGGTTGGCGGCTACGCAGTCCTGTACGCCTTCATAAGCAAATGCTCTAATTGATTTTGAGTAAGTGCCGTTACATTTGATAACAGCAACTTTTGGCTCTTGGGCTTCTGCGACTTTACCAGTTAGCTCAGCTACTTGATTGGCTACTATAGCTTTACCAGGGATACAAAGGTTAGGTGCTACTGCCGCATCTGTTACTACAGCTTCAGCATAGGCCATACAACCAGGATACCCGCATGCGCCACATTGTCCCTTTGGCAGTATATCTTCTACGATATGAATCAGCGGATTTACTTCCACTGCGAACTTCTTGTTAACAAATGCTAGAATGAAACCAAAACAGATTCCAACTCCGCCCATTACAAGAACTACAATTATTGATGTTGTCATCGTTTATCCCCTCTATAATGTAATCATGCCAGAGAATCCTAGGAATGAAAGTGCTAGCATTCCACCAAGAATGAACGCGACTCCTAAGCCTTCTAGTGTTTTCGGCACATCTGCATATCTTAACTTTTCTCTTAAACTTGCCATTAGAATAAGTGCTAGGGCAAATCCTAAACCTGAACCAAATGCATGCACTGTAGCTTGTAAGAAGTTGTAGTGGTTTTCTGCATTAAGCTCTGGTACTCCTAATACTACGCAGTTTGTTGCCATTAGCATTAGATAGATTCCCCACATGTTATATAAAGTAGGTGCTAGCTTTTTAGTTAAAATCTCTAACAATTGTACAAAACTTGCAATTAGAATAATAAATACAATTGTTTTCAAGAATTCTAATTCAAATGGTACAAGTATGAAAGTGTGAACTACCCACGCAAGCATTGAACTTAGTGTCATAACGGCTGTTACGGCAAATCCCATACCCACTGAGGCGTTAAGGTTTTTAGATACTCCAAAGAATATACATAGACCTAGGAAGCGCGTAAGTACGAAGTTGTTAATAAGTACAGCACTTAGAAATAATAATAAATATTCTGTCATTTCTTACGCCTCCTTCTTTTCTTCTGCAGCTTTGTTGATTTTTTTGAATATCGCTACAAGGTATCCCATGACGATAAATGCGCCTGGAGGAAGGATCATAACCAGAGGACCTTTATACCATTCGCCTAGAATAGGGAATCCCATAATGGTACCCATGCCGATAACTTCACGGATTACTCCGATAACTATCATGGCAAGAAGAAATCCAAATCCCATGCCCAGACCATCTAAGAAAGATGGAAATGGTTTGTTTTTAGAAGCAAATACTTCCGCTCTAGCAAGGATGATAGCAAATACTACGATTAATGCTAAATAAATACCTAGTGCTTTGAACAATTCAGGTGCAAAGGCTTTTAGTAAAAGTTGCACTACTGTTACAATTGTAGCAATAGATGTAATGTATACTGGTACACGTACTTTTGGATTAACCCATTTACGAGTAATCGATACGGATAAGTTGTTCATACTGATTACAAATGTAACAGCTAGACCCATTGTAATAGCGTTAACTACGTTGGTTGTTACAGCTAGACCTGGGCAAAGGCTTAGTGCCAGTACGAAGATTGGGTTTTCTAGGATAAGACCTTTTTTAAATATTTGTAAATTATTCATCTTATAACCCTCCTTCTGCTACTGCTAACTCTACTGCTTCTTTGATGCCTTTTGTTACAGCTCTAGAAGTAATGGTAGCACCTGTCATAGCTTGAATTTTATCTTTATCGTTAGGATTTTTTGTAACTTCTAAAGACTCGGCTGTTTTACCAATGAATTGGTCTTTAAACTTTGGTTTTTCCGCGCCGTCACCTAATCCAGGTGTTTCTTTATGTATTGTTATAGCATAATTCAAAACTGCGCCGTCTTTTGATACTGCCACTAACATGTGGATAGCACCAGCAAACCCTTTTGGCTCCACTGGAATTATGTATGCAAGTTTTTCTGCACCGCTTTCAGCAATTTTCCAACCTTCTTTTCCAGGTACATCAACAAATGAGCTAGCCTCTGGAACTAGAGACTGCATTGCCTCCGTTTCCATTCTCTCTGCACTTATGATGGCATAAGGGTTAGAAAGGAAAAATACGATTCCAATGATTACGCCAGAGATAATACAGGCGAAGAAAAGGTTTAGGGCAACTTTTACAATTGAAAATTCTTTTTCATGATGCTCCATCTTATTTGCCCCCCTTCACTGGTTTTACATATCCAAATACTCTTGGATGAGTAAATCTATCAATTAGTGGTGTTACAACGTTCATTAATAGAATTGCGTAACATACGCCTTCTGGGTATGCGCCCACTTGTCTGATTAATACTGTAAGCGCACCTGCACCGATTGCAAATATGATTTGACCTTTTACAGTCATAGGTGCTGTTACATAGTCAGTGGCCATAAAGAAGGCACCTAAGATAACGCCTCCAGATAGCACGCCAAACACCGGATCAACGCCTGCGATCATGGATAAGATGGCAACAGAGGCAATCATAAATGTTGGAATATGCCATTTAACGTATTTCATAGCAATTAGGGCAACGCCGCCTATGATAAGCAATATAGCTGATACTTCCCCTATAGATCCGTTTACGTTACCAATTAGCATATCTTTATATAAAGCAGAATTTGATCCAAACATGTCTACTACGTTTGTAAAACCTTCCTCTTTTAATACGGCAAGTGCTGTGGCAGAAGTCTGTGCATCCGCTGTTAATGGGGTAAATCTTGTCATGTCTACTGGCCAAGATGCCACTAGAACTGCTCTTCCTATAAGTGCTGGATTGAAAATGTTATATCCAAGTCCGCCCATAGAATGTTTGGCAATGACGATGGCTACAAATGCGCCAAATACTGCCATATAAAGTGGTAGTTCAGGAGGAAGTGTAAGTGCTAATAAAAGTCCTGTAAGAGCTGCACTTCCATCTGTGATTGTTATCGTCTTCTTCATGATTTTTTGGCATAGGTATTCAAATAATACTGCCGAAACCATAGAAGTAATAATTAACAATAATGCCTTATATCCAAATCTATACACACCAAATGCTGCTGCTGGAAACAATGCGGCACATACTGCCAACATTATTTTTTGTGTCGATACCGCTGCACGGATGTGTGGAGATGAGGAAACTGTTAATAATTTTTCCATTACTTAATAAACCTCATTTCATTCAATGTATTACGTATAATTGCTGATTACTTTTTAACTGCTGCTTGGGCATTCATGTTCTTCATATATCTTACATATTGTACGATATTTCTCTTGGCAGGACATACGTACACGCAAGACCCACATTCCATACAGTCTAGTAAGCTATAATCTGTTTTCGCTTCTTCATAAAAACTTTTTTGTCCAAGTAAGCTCAACATGCTTGGCACAAGTCCCATTGGGCAAGCTTCAACACATCTACCACAACGTATGCAGTTTGATTCTTTGTCGTTGTTTACCTCGTTCTTAGTCAAGGCCAAAATTCCACCAGTCCCCTTAATAGAAGCTGCAGCGGCATTAGCTTGTGCAAATCCCATCATAGGTCCACCAAGTATTATTTTTTCTGGCTCGGACTTAAATCCTCCACACATATCGATAATGTCTTGCAAAGTTGTCCCAATTTTGATAATAACATTTTTAGGTGTCTTCATAGCATCGCCTGTTACGGTACAAACCCTCTCGATTAGAGGAATTCCTTTTGTCACTGCATCTGCTACAGCCTTCATGGTTCCTACATTATGCACTATTACACCAAGGTCAGAAGGTAACTTACCTGATCCAAGTTCTTTACCTGTAATAGCTTTAATCAGCATTTTTTCTCCGCCTTGTGGGTATCTAGTAGGCAGACATACTACTTTAAAATTAGTACCTTTTACAGCCTCTTGCATTTTGGCAACGGCATCTTTTTTGTTGTCCTCAATACCAATGTAAACATTAGCAATATTAAGCATTTTAGCTACAATTTTAATTCCTTCTACAATGTCATCACTCATTTCAAGCATGGCTCTGTAGTCAGATGTTAGGTACGGCTCACACTCTGCACCATTAAGAATAAATGTATCAACTACTTTATCCTTTGGTGGTGATAATTTCACGTGTGCTGGGAATGTTGCTCCTCCCATACCTACAATACCCGCCGCTGAAATAGCAGCCATGGTATCTTCTGCAGACATAGTATTCCAAACCCTACTCATTGGTAGGCCATCCATCCATTGGTCTTGTCCATCAGATTTAATATGAATGGACTTTACATTTCCGAATGTTGGATGCTGATAGTCTACAACGCCTACAACTTCTCCTGATGTAGATGCATGGATATTAGCAGATACAAATCCAGCGCTTTCAGCAATTAGCTGACCTTTTTTCACTAGATCTCCTGCTTTCACTGTGGCTGTTGCCTCGGCCCCAATGTGCTGTCTCAAAGGTATATATACCTTTTCTGGCGCTGGTAGCCTCTCAATGCTTGCTGAAGCACTCAATGCCTTGCTGTCATTTGGGTGTACTCCACCAGCAAAGAATGATTTTGACATGTGGTCTCTCCTCCTTGTACAATTTCTTTATTATAATTTTTCCACTATAACTGGTATAGAGTGGGCACCTGATTTTACTTTCTTATCGAACAGTTTAATCACTATGCCTGATATAGCCAACGCCACTATCACACCTACTGCAACAGGTACGTTAAACTTACTAGATACAAAAACGCCCAAAAATATCATAAATATTGGCATAATAAACACCATGAACGTCGAAACGACCATGTTGTGCTCATATATCTCATATGCTACCTTGTCGCCTATTTTGGCATTGGCTTTGTTGACAGCTTCAAGAACCATGGCATTGTCTCCTGGACATGCACCACAGTTCTTACATTCATTATGTCTGCCAGCCTTAACTCTGGCAATATTCTCTTCTTTTAGCTCAATTACGATGCCTTCTTCTCTTTTCATTTTTAGTCTCGATTCTTACTATTTATTTGTATTATTTCTCTATTTTAACTTGTACCGCTATCATTTGGGACTCTAAAGATCTAAATTCACCTTCATTGCCCTTTTGATAAATTTTGCACTCATATGGTTTATGATCAATGTCCTTAAACTCATTGAAAATAATAAAATCATTTTTGTCTAACGCTTTCGATAAAGATTTTTGTCCATCTCTATTAACCGCTACCGTCACACCATCTTGTAGGCAGTAGAATCCATATATAGTATCGGGTGTCAGCTGGATTACTTTAGTATTCTCTACTTTAGATATCTCACCTTTCAATCCTTCTTTTAGCATAAGATTGAAATCAAGGCATTTTCCTTGGCTTTTCGTATCCCAAGTTCCAGAAAATTCGTCTTGACCATATTGTGCTAAATCTATGGTATGATGCCCTTCGTGTATTAACTTTGTATTACCCGATAATACCATAATATGACGAAAATAGCCAGACAATTTTGTGAATGAAGACTCGTCTAATTCTATTGTAGCAGAAGAAATCCTCCAGTCAAAGTTTCTTTCTGTATATAATGCAGTTTTGGGATAAATATATAGCTCTCTTGTCATGCCGCCCGACCATTTAGATATCCGCTGATCAGATTCCTTGACAATCTCATATTCAATGTGTTTTGGCTTAAACAATAGAACATTTATCAATATGGCTATTATAATTCCTACGATTGTATCTACCACTCGGTTGGTGGCATATATGATTGGTGGTACCTCCAAATGAGGTGATATTATAATAATCAAAAATACAAAACATGCAATAATGATAGCATCTTGAATTTTAAATACATTACATAAATATATCAGTAGTATTACACCTAAAAATCCTGCTACTACATCTCCGTATTGAAATTTGTACAATAGGTCGAGATAGGCGACGGCAATTCCAAATATGCCTCCAATAACAGTCCCTATTACCCTAAAAAAACCTTGTCTAACTGATTTCTCTACACTGTCTTGCATACAAATCAGAGTGGCTGTGGTAGCCATAAGTGCGCCCTCCCTATCTAGAATGTGATAGAAAAGAATGCAAGCTGCCACAGCAATTCCTGTTTTTATATTTCTGAGTCCTGGGTATGGTATTCTGCTCATTTTTAATATCTCACATAGTCTAATGGATTTTTTACTTTTCCGTTAATACGCACTTCAAAGTGAAGATGTGGTCCTGTGGATCTACCGGTAGAGCCGACTGTTGCTATTTGTTGACCCTTGGCTACCTTTTGTCCCTGTTTTACCAGAAGTTTGCTACAGTGAGCATACACTGTAACCATATTGCCACCATGGTCTATCCTTACTGTATTGCCATAGTTGCCATCGTATCCTGCGTATATTATTGTTCCACCATCTGCTGCCTTAATGGATGTGCCTTTTGACGCTCCTATATCGATTCCTGCATGTAGTCTGCTCCATCTTTGACCCATTCTTGATGTAAGCGTACCAGTAACTGGTTTTTGCAACTTTCCTGTTCCTAGTAGTGCTGGAAGTTCTTTTGTTCCCTTTAATACAACTTGTGTTTTGGCCTCTTTTAGCACTTGTGATTCAAGTTCTTCTCTTTCTATTTCAAGGCCATTCTCACGTGTAATCTTAGCCGTTATCTTGCGTTTTCCTGCTGCTCCTGTTGTTTTAACTGAACTTTCGCCTTTATATAATTTGTTAGAGTCCTCGTATTTAATCTCAAACGGTATTTCGGCCTCATAAATCTTAGTTTCTACCGTTTGGACTGTAATAAACGGTTTTGGTGCTATTACGCTAAGTTTTTGGTTGATTTGAAGCTTAGTTGGATCTACATTTGGATTAGCCGCTTGAATTTGCTTTGTTGTAATTCCATAATTCTTTGCGATTTCACTTAATGTCTCACCCTTTTGTACTTTATGAATTTTTTCTTCTAATGTGCCACTGGTTATAAGTCTTTTGGCGTCTTGCAAGTTGGTAATAGCTACTAACTTTGCCTGTACTTCGAGAATTTGAACGTCTTCAGCAAATGTAATTTCATCAAAGGCTTTTAAGTCTTTTCCTGCCACATATCCATCTTTAATTTCTTGTAATAGTGTTTCTAACTCTTTTTTATCTAAGAGTACCGCCACACTTCTGTCATCTATCTTAAGGGCATATGCCTTAACATTAAGTTTGTTAATGTCATTTACTTTATCTAAAATTTGGTTTTCTGATAGCGTAGATCCATCTAGTCTTTCCCTGGTAAACCCAAAGTCCTTTTCTCCATTTATAATAATCTCTACGCCGTGCTCTTCTGCCAGATTTGTTTGCATTTTCTCGATAAGACCATATATATCTTCTTTTTCTTTTACGGTTCCGATTGGACTGCCACAAAACGTCACTTTGTACCCAGTTATACTTTCAAAATATGCGGAAGTGGAAAGAATCAGAACAACTATAGCAACACCTACAGCACTTGTAATCTGTATTGTTATCTCTTTTTGGAATAGAGGCTCCGCCTTTTGGGCTACAAACCTAAAAGGCTTTCCAATAATGCCTGCTATACTCTCAAGACCGGTACCAACACGATTTGTAATAGGCTTTTGTTTTTCGTTTAAACTAGCAAAAAAATGTTTTGTACTAGCTGAGGTTCTACCTGGTATTGCTTTTGCGCCAGGAATAAAGCTAGTCTTTATAAAGTTAGCCAAAGGTGATAAGGCTTTCGTCTTGACGAATTGGGTAAACCTCACAATTTTATTGTAACCACCCATATTATAAGTTTTGGATCTATCTTCTGGGATCAAATGAATACGTATCAGCAGAGCAATGAGTCTTTCTTTTGCTTTTGCTCTTTTAGCTCTCATTGCGTTGGGCCATCCATCAATGAAGTTGTCAGTCTTTTCTATGACATTGGCAAATTTGGGCACTATTATACCCATTATATGCTCATAATCTACTTCTTTCATAGCTTCGACAATCTCGGGTTCAAATACTTCTTCAGTGCTCTCTATATACGCTTGATCGTCATTTTCACCAAATAAATTCTCGACAACGGCAGCAATCTCAGGGCTAATCTCTATTGTATGCTCTTCTTCTGGCAATGCCATAGTAGCCACATCCGAGTCTGTGTCTGACTCAATATCCTCTATATCAGATTCCACTGACAATTCAGGTAAATCAAATCCCACCTGCTCCATCACTAGGTCATTCTGTTCGGACACCTCGACTTTATTAGAAGTATCCACTGTGATTATATCATCCACTGTGGTATTCTCAAGGCTTTCTTTGATTTCCTCAAACATCAGCAAGTCATTGTCCTTGCTAGGGCTAAGAAAATCTTTAATGGCTTTATCTGTAAATTCTTGATAAAAATTCTTTATCTTGTCAAAAATAGAAATATTTGTTCTGATTTTAGGTTCTACTTTTGGTTCTGTTGGTGGTTCCACCACTTGCTCCGGTTTTATGATGATCGGTTCAGAAGTTACCTCTGGTTTTATTATTAATGGCACCTCAACTGACTCTGGTTTTACTACAAGCGATTTTTGTTTTGGCTTCCTTTGTTCTAACATCGGCTCTGGTAATTGGTTCTTGACATTAGAAACTAGCCTTGAAGACCCAAGTCTTGAAAGCTTTATGAAAAATGCAATGACAGCGTTGGTTTTACGTCTATTTCTTTTTCGCTGTCTACGCTGGCGAGCTTGTTCGTTGATCTCTGCGTTAAACAGTGAATCATAGTCTCGTCCTTCTTTATGTACCCTATTGTGAGATTTTCTTTTATTGTCTATATCTTTCATTTTAATCACTTAACTACATTTTGTTTTGTTTCATCTTGCATTAATATTTTATCACTAAACAGGGTGGTTTTTCAGCATTTTTCGATTTTTATGTGTTCATTTTTGCAAATTAAATTTTAAAATTAGAATTTTTTGCTAACTAAGTTACTTTATCCACAATATCTTGGGTATTCTAGTAATAACAGACATATTTTACAAATCAAAAAGACTTGATATTTCAACCAAGCCTTTTGATTTATGTATTTAATTTTTCTGCAAAACATTTACATCTTTCACCTGTATCTAGGATACCTGCATCCTTACAAATTCGGCAATCATAGATTGGATCTAGATAGTTGGGATAAAACTCGTTGTCTGTGAGTACGTATGCTTTTTCAGTCAGCAACTCACTAATTTGATTTTTTAGGCTTTCTATATGACTGGCTTTGTTGCTTGATTTAGATAGTGCTAGTTTTGACATTTGAATATTGAGATTGGATATTTCCGCTTCAATTCCTTTTATTCGTGGGATTTTATTATACACTTCTACTTTTCTAGTTTCTAGTAACTGCTTGTTCTTTTCTCTGGTTTTTTCATATGATTTGAATATGGCACCTGCTGAAGGTTTTTTGTCTTTGGTCTGTCTTGAGGTTCCATCCTTTTCATCGCTTCTGCCTTTTAGCACTGCATTTACATACTTTAGATTTGGATTTGTAATACCACTGCTTTTTTTGCAGGCATCTAGTACGGCCTCCATACTAAGGTTCATCTCATCAAACCAAACATCCATAATGCGTTTCTCTTCTTCTGTGGCATAGCGCATCATACCCAATGCCTTTAAGACTCGCTTGTATTGTGTATGTCTCTGGTCCGTTTCCTCCATGTGGGCTTCCATCTGCTCTGCCTTGGTGAACTGTTTTTCTCGCCACTCTTTAATCAAAGAGGAGACATATTTATAACTGTTGTTACCACGCTTTTGCACGCAATACTGATATGTTTTTGTAATAAGATTCGGCTCCATGCCATCTTCATCTATCCACGAGAGAATATCTGTCAATTCTTTTACTTCTAGTGTCCTACCTACAATTTTTTCAACTTCTGCAAAGACATTTTTAATCTCTTGGTTTTCAAGGGTACTTTTCAGTTCCGGTGGTATGGCTGTTGCCAAGTTGGTTCGTTTCTTCGTCTGTTTAATACTTGTATGCATTAATGACTGCTTTAGATTTAGAAATTCTACTAAATATTCAAGCTTGCTGTCTGGGGATTTGTAATGCTTTCTCACTACCCCTTGCTTTTCCCAATATGTCCACGCCGCTAGCACTTCTTCCACTTCTTGCCCTAGATACTTGGCTATGATTTCATTGTTCATTGGCTCTTCACTGCCAGAGTACATCAACGCAAACAGGTATACTTTGACAAAGTCACCTTTGGCATGGGCCATATACTCATTGATAAACAAATTTTCCACATTTGTATCACTAAGAAAAAGGTTGCTATTGTCTTTAATAAAATTTCCCGTTTGTCTCTTCATTCTAAAATCCTTTATGATCTATACATATCAGCAAATTTAGTATATTTTCCAATCCATACTAGGTCTTGATGACCTGGTGCGCCATTTCTTTGTTTGGATACGATCACTTCACAAATATTAGGTCTTTCGCTCTCCTCGTTGTAATAATCATCTCTATATAGGAACATTACAATATCAGCATCTTGCTCGATAGATCCTGATTCTCTAAGGTCTGAAAGCATTGGTCTTTTATCTTGTCTTCCCTCCACAGCACGAGAAAGCTGAGACAAGGCAATCACAGGGCAGTCCATCTCTCTAGCAAGTTGCTTTAGGTAACGGGAGATTGTGCTGATCTCTTGTTGTCTATTTTCCACTCGACCTTCACTTCCCATGAGTTGTAAATAATCTATGATGACCAAATCTAAACCTTTATCTGCTTTTAGACGTCTGCATTTATTCTTCATCTCCAGTACTGTTATTCCTGGTGTATCATCTATAAAAATCTTACATTTTCCGATGGTATCAACAGCCATATTAAATTGCTCCCAATCGTCGATCTGTCCTGCTCTTATTTTGGTCATCTCAATATTAGATTCCATGCTGAGAATCCTTTGGGCTAGTTGCTCTTTTGGCATCTCTAGGCTAAACACCAAAACGCTGGCATCTGCTATCACAGCAGCATTTTTAGCAATATTCAGCGCAAAGGCCGTCTTACCCATACCTGGTCTTGCTGCTAATATTAGTAGGTCTGATTTATTTAATCCCATCAGTTGCTTGTCTATATCTTTAAATCCAGTGGTAAGACCTGTCATTTCACCATTGGCAGCCAATTCATCTATTCTGCTGACTACATTTTCCCAAATTACAGTATTAATTGGTACATAGTCACGATTTTGTCTTTTTTGGGCTATCTCAAATATCTGTCTTTCAGCAAAATCCAGTATCTCTGAAGGTTCTCCCTTTTCGGTATACCCACGTTCCATAATATCAGAAGAGGATTTGATCAAGCTTCTCAAGATGGATTTTTCTTGAATAATCTTTGCATATTGTGCGGCATTAGAAGTAGATGGCGCAAAAGTAGAGAGGAAAGCCAGGTACTGTCTTCCTCCTACCATTTCTAATGTTTTTCTGGTTTTTAATTCTTCGCCTACTGTGATGGTATCTATTGGTTCATTCTTTTGATAAAGTTCTCTGACAGCTGTAAAAATCTCTTTGTGGGCTTCACTATAAAAATCTTCTGGCTTTATCAGCTCTATTACATCCATCAGTGCATTTTTATCTAATACCACTGAACCAAGTACAGATTTTTCAGCATCATCACTGTGGGGCTGGATTCTTTCAATGCTCATAGAATACCTATTCAGCCTCAATTATAACTTTTAATTTTGCTCTAACTTCTGGGTGAAGTTTTATTTCAATCTCAGACTCACCTGCGTGCTTTATAGGCTCGTCCATTAAGAATTTTTTCTTATCAACATCTAATTTGTATTGTGATTTTAAGGCCTCTGCAATATCTTTAGATGTGATGGATCCAAATAATCTGCCACCTTGTCCTGATTTTGTTTTGATTGTCACTGGGGATTTAGCCAATACCTCAGACATCTCTTTCGCTGTTGCTAGGTCATCTGCTGCCTTTTGTGCGTCTGCTGCCTTTTGTGCATCCAATTGCTTTAAGTTGGTGCCAGACGCTTCCTTCGCAAATCCTTTTGGGATTAGGTAATTACGCGCATGTCCATCGCTGGCCTCCAAAATATCTCCTTTTTTTCCAGTACCTTTAACATCTTTTAATAGTATTACTCTCATTTATTTGCCTCCCTCTTTAAAACTATCTTTTATAATATCTTCCAGGCTTTTCTTTACGTCCTCTATTGTGCCTACAATCTGTGCACCTGCTTGGGTTAGGTGACCGCCACCTCCCATTTTTTCCATAATCAGCTGTACGTTAACATCATTCAGTGAACGAGCACTGATAATAATCAATCCTTTTTCATTTTCACCCAATACAAAAGATGCCTTGACCCCTTTGATGTTCAGCATTTCATCTGCTGATTGGGCGGTAATAAGATTCATAAATGGACGTTTTTGAGGTGAAGTTGATATCATAATCCCTTCCATCAACATATCTGCCCTAGTTATGATCTCTGATTTTAATTTGAATGTCTCCATGTCACTTTGGAAGTATTGCCTCACGGTAACAGTATCCGCACCCATTCTCCGGAGCCAAGATGCCACCTCAAATGTTCTAACCCCTGCTTTAACACAGAAATTTTTTGTGTCTACTGTGATGCCAGCTAGTAGTGCATCTGCTTCTAGTCTTGAAAGACCTTTTTTATCTCCACCATATTGGATAATCTCAGACACCAATTCGCATGTAGATGAAGCATAAGGCTCCATATAGCTTAGCGTTGGGTTTTCAATATTCTCTTCCATTTTCCTGTGGTGGTCAATAATTACAATTTTGTCAGCCCTTTCCACTATGCCTGGACATTCTGTATAGCTTGGTCTGTGCGTATCAACAATAACAAGTAGCATATCTTTATTAAATGTGTCCATCGCCTGTTCGCTGGTAATAAAGTTGTATTGCTGACTGTTCTTTGCATTTTGATATATCAACTCCAGTGAGTCATTGACGGAATCGATGATTACATCTGCTTCTTTGCCTCTGCTTGCCACAAGGCTGTGTATACCAAGAGCTGCCCCGAAGGAATCCATATCTGGGTCTCTATGTCCCATGATGACCACCCTGCTTGTTTGATCTATGAGCTGCCTTAAAGCATGAGCCATAATCTTGGATTTACCCTTGTTTCTCTTTTCTACTGCTTTTAGCTTTCCGCCATAGTATTCAATTCTGCTGATTTTTTTAACAACAGCCTGATCGCCCCCTCTACCTTGTGCCAAATCAAGGGCAGCATGAGCATACTGGTCACTTTGAATTAAGTTTTTCCCACCTATTCCTACACCTAGGCTAAGGGATACTGGAAAATCTGTTTCTGTTTCTACTTCTCTAATCTCATCAAGCAGGGCAAATTTGCTACTTTCCACTTGCTCGTAGGCTTTGTTTTCTAGCACTGCAAAATATTTATTGTTGGCGTATCGTCTTATCAAGGTATTATGTTTTGTAGCCCATCCCCTAATGATCTTATCTATCTGGGCAGAAAGGCTTGAACGTTTATCATCAGATGTTCCTGCTAGCAGATCCTCATAATTATCCACCATGATATGGATGACGCAAGGTCTATCATCTCTATACATTGCCTTTAGATTCTCGTGGTTCGTAATATCCATCCAGTAGACCACGATAGTATCATTATACCCTGGGTCTATGTCTGTGGACATTAATTTGTATATACGGCCATTGTGGCTGATTTGAAGAGTTCTCTCTGGTTTTTCCCCTTCTTCTATTTCTTTTTTAATAAAATCAACAGCCTTAATATTGGGAACTAAATCTTCAATATTTGTGTGGAGTACATCTGTTACCTGATTAAAAATCTCAGCAAAATTACGATTGTACCACACGATCTCACCTCTTGTGTCCATCATATGAAGTGGCAATGGGTGGTCGATTAACGCGTGTTTTAGCGTGCCATCGAATTCTGTGGTAATATTTTCGATATAATCTTTCCAGAGCTTTCTCTTTGTCGCCTCATGCTTTTTAGAAAACGCCATTACCAACGCAAAAACGGCGTAACAAACTACGCCTATTGGTCTGTCAAAATATGTAATAATGCCTGCAAAGACAAATAGTACAAATAGGTTAATGTATGACCCTGGTTTTACTAAGCTGCGAAGTACATTACTTCTCATCATATGCCTCCTATTTAAGTGACAACCATTCTATCATTTTTGTGCTTTTATCACAAGTTTTCTGCGGAAGTCAATAATCGTATCTGTCATGCCGACCATGGATAAGAATAACAGTCCAAACCCGCTAAGCATAACAAATACAATGACCATTGTGCCTAAAAATGTGGAGAATTTTTTAAAATGCATGTAGAAAAAAATTACCGCCAAGCCTTGAATGAAAAATATAAATTGGGCTAAAACTACTACATTTGCTGTTAGTATTTTTTCATCTACTATATGGAGCGTTGTTATTATATATGTCAAAACTAAGATAATCAATATGCCAAGCGGTGCATTCTTCGGAAGTTTGAAAAGCATAATATGGGGGAGGTGTGGTATTGGGTTTCTCAGCCTTTTTAACATTTTTTCTGCTATGGTATAGTTGATGATGCATGATATAAATGAATACATCAACATAAATACAGGAAATAGCAATAAAGTTTGATCTGTAGCTGCCTTTAGCCGTGTTTTAGCCAGTTCTATTTGCTCTGCCGTAGCACCTGGCAAGCTGTCATATATTTTTGAGGTTGCATCTATTTGGAACATTACGCCTTCTTTTATTGTATCCATCAAAGGTATGCCTGTGATTTGCTGTAGCAAAATAGTCAGAAGCATAAGTGCTATCATGGTGGCAAAACTTCCTGCTAAAACAGACCAATAGGCAACCTTGCCTCGGTGCATGCAAGTGCCAATGATTATGGCAGGTATTCCTAAAAGAATACCAACTGATATTCCATTGACAACAGATAGGGCCATAAAAATTGTAAATGTTGATACTATTACCGAGAGAGTTGCATACATTGCACCGTTTCTTCTGGCTAGTATAATTACTGGAACAGGCACTGCAAAATAAAGGACACCCCCTAATGCGGGAATGTAGTATGCACCTATAGCAAGTAATATGGTAAGCGAGCTGAGAATAGCAGCCTCCACTAATTGGTTTGTTGTTCTATTCATCAAATACCTCCTGGGTATACGTTTTCAATGTTATGGTCTAGTAAAAAAGCGAGGGATAATCCCCCGCCTCTAATTAATCTTGTGTGTAAGGTAGTAAAGCAACAATTCTTGCTCTTTTAATCGCTGTTGTAACTTCTCTTTGGTGAACAGCGCAAGTGCCTGTAATTCTCTTAGGAAGGATTTTTCCTCTTTCAGTTATGAACTTACGAAGCTTTTCTGTATCCTTATAATCAATCCCTTGAGATTTTTCTGCGCAGAATTGACAAACTTTTTTCTTTCTAAAACGTCTTTTTTCTTGCATCATTTTAGTTTGATCTCCTTTCTGAAAGGTATAATATACCCAATCTTGAATCGTGGTTCAGGTAGCTTAAAACGGAATATCGTCGTCATCATCGTCGTCTAGAGCTTCAAAGCCTTCTGGTAAACGCTCATCTAGTCCTGAATTGCTACTGCTACCGCCGCCTCCAGATTTTTTATCTCCCCACTCTAGGAACTCAACACGCTCTGCTACTACTTCTGTAGTGTAACGTTTTTCACCACTTTGGGTGGTGTAATTATTATTTTGTAATCTTCCTTGGATGCCTACTAGGCGTCCCTTGGCTAAATATTTTTCACAGTTCTCTGCTGGTTTTCCAAATACTACAATTCTAAAAAAGTCTGTAACTTTCTCTTTATCCTTTGAAAAAGGTCTATCGATAGCCATTGAAAACTGAGCCACTGCTGTTTGATTTCCTGAAATATATCTGATCTCAGGATCACTTGTTAATCTTCCGATTAATACTACTGAGTTCATATCTTATTCCTTACATGTAATCATGTGTCTAATAACTGTTTCAGTAATTCTAAGTCTTCTGTCAAGCTCTGCTGGAAGAGTTGGATTTGCTGAAAATTCAATTACAACATAATATCCATCAAATTTCTTTTGGATAGGGTAAGCAAGTTTTTTGTTTCCCCATACGTCTACTTTTTCGACAGTTCCGTCAGCAGCGATAACATCTTTAACGGTGTTAATTACAGCTTCCTTCTTCTCGTCTTCAAGAGCAGCCTCGATTATGAACATTAATTCATACTTAGTCATTCTCTTTCACCTCCTATGGTCTAAAAATGGCCTTGTTTGATACAAGGCAGGGGCGCTGATTTAAATCAGACTTTGATAGTATACATTACATTTGTCCAAATAGCAAGTCTTTTTATTATTTCCAGAGCTTTTGTGGGTATGTTCCACTATTTTGCATTTCTTGTATAGCCGCTGAAACGCCCTCTTTATCCTCTTTGTTGGTTACCCCATACCACTTATCTGGTGTTAAGAGCACTTTTGCCGTGGCCTTTTCTTCGTGAAGCAAATCATTCACTACAAAGGGTAGGAAGTATTCTCCCTTTTCTGGATTTTCTTTGATGGTTTTTTCTAGGAATGTAATAAATCTTTTGTCTAACTCGTCCATCATCTCCCTGCTAAATCCCCAAAGGTTCATGGATACAGGTGTACCTGCCTGTAATTCTGTGGCTATGCCGCCTTCTATGTATACAATTTTGTCCTCTTGCTTTTCAATATGCGTACGTTCAGTAATATCTGTAAGATAATCTTGTGCATTGGTCTCACATACGCCACGAGATACATACCCTGACTCAGACAATGTGTTTTCCACATTGTATCCTACCATGCAAAAATGATATTTGTCGTCTGTCTTAGTAGCCACGAGAAAGTTGTACATCTCTTTTAGGGCTGTCTGGCCATAAAAATCATCTGCGTTAATCACTGCAAAGGGACCATTGATACTGTCTTTTGCACTTAACACCGCATGTCCTGTGCCCCAAGGTTTTATACGACCATCTGGCACATTAAACCCAGCTGGAATATTGTGTAATTCCTGAAAAACATATTCAACTTCGATATGTCCTTCTAATCGATTCCCCACTACTTCTTTGAATGTCTCTTCCATCTCTCTCTTAATGATAAAAATCACTTTGGTAAACCCTGCACGAATGGCATCGTATACTGAGAAGTCCATAATGAATTCTCCGTTTAGGCCCATAGGGTCCATTTGTTTTAATCCACCATATCTGCTACCCATGCCAGCAGCCATTACTACCAATACTGGTTTATTGCTCATCTGTTTTAACTCCCTCATAATATATTTTATATTTTTCAATGATTGTATCTACTATTTCCTCTTTGGTTTTGTTGTCTGTAGCAACATGTATACAAGCTACTTCTTTATATGCTGATTCCCTACTCTCATATCGCTCTTTAAATCTTTCTTGCCTCTGTTCTTCGTTGTCTATCTCTAACCCTAACAAAGGTCTTGTCTTGTCTTGCTTTATTCGGTCAAATAATGTATTAAGATCAGCTTTTAAAAAAACTGTACATACTGATTTTTTCAGGACCTCTCTATTGCCTGCCTTAATCACAGCGCCTCCACCACAGGCCACCACTTTACCAAAACCCTCTGACAACGTAAGGAGTGCTTTGCTCTCTAGTGTGCGAAAGTGCATCTCCCCGTTTTCTTCAAAAATCTCGGTAATGCTCTTGCCTTGCTGTTTTTCTATTACCTGGTCCATATCAATAAATTCGTAGGAGAGTTTTTCTGCTAACATTCTGCCCATTGTGGATTTACCAACACCCATAAAGCCTATTAAAAAAATATTGGTTTTTTCTTTCATATCTGTGTATCTCCACCATAAAATATGGTACTATTAACCTAATTATTTATTTTATCACAATACGCGAGGAACTTTAAGGTATGGATGAAAATTATTTTATGGCTGAGGCTTTGAAGGAGGCTGAAATTGCCTATAGTGAAGATGAGGTTCCTATTGGTGCTGTTGTCGTAAAGGACGGGCAGATTATCGGACGAGGTCACAACATGAGTGAAAGACTAAAAGACCCAACGGCTCATGCAGAGATGATCGCCATTAGGGAAGCCTTGAAATTTGTGGGTGGATGGCGGTTGATAAATTGTGAAATTTATGTTACAATGGAACCGTGTGCAATGTGCGCTGGAGCCATTGTGTTGTCTAGGTTTGAGAAGCTTTATATAGGCACGCTTGATCAAAAGAGTGGCGCTGCTTGTTCTCTATACGAAATAACCAATGACCATCGGTTAAATCATCAGGTTAATACAACATATGGTATACTTCAAAATCAGTGTAAGGACATTGTGCAACGATTTTTTAAGGAAAAACGACTGAAAGGGAAAGAAACAAAATGAAAAATACTATTTTAAAATCACTATTATTGACAATACTAACTGTTATGGTAATCATGCCAAGCATGGTGTTTGCCACAGAGAGTCCTACGGATCAGCCTCAAATCATCATGGCCGACGAGTCACTTGAACTGTTAAAAAGTTTTCCTGCAGATGGGTACCACAATGCCCAACCAGTGAATATGGCTGTAAAGCTTTGGTTTAGTGGGGACATATCAGCAGAATCTGTTCAGGCCGCCAATAAAAATGCCATTAAGCTGACAAATTCCAGTGGCGCTGCTATAAAACATGATGTGATTTGGAGTCAAGACGAACCTGGCTATGCAATGCTTTTAATCAATCAACAGTTAGATTCTAATACTGAGTATACGGTAACAATTGATAAATCTTTAAAAACTGCTGACGGCGCTACTCTGCCAGAAATCAAAACATTTTCTTTCAAAACTGTTGATGTGAATGCATCAAGTGGGCAAAGCATGATCATGATGCTTGTTATGGTGGCTGGTATGGTCGGTCTTACCCTATATGATACTAGAAAACAAGCCGCTAAAGAAGCTGCCAAGAATAAAGATAAAGAAAAGGTAAATCCTTATAAAGACACTAAAAATAAAAAGAAATAAGAGGTATAACATGAGCGAAGAATTTGTATCATCTAATTTTATACATACTATTATTGATAAAGATATTGCCCAAAAAACGTATGGTGAAAAACCTATTTATACTCGTTTTCCTCCAGAGCCTAATGGATATTTGCACATAGGACATGCTAAATCAATCTGCTTGAATTTTTCCACTGCCAAAAAATATGGGGGTAAGGTAAATCTTCGGTTTGATGATACAAACCCTGTCAAGGAAGATACTGAATATGTAGACTCTATCAAAGCCGATGTGAAATGGCTGGGTTGGGACTGGGATCAGTTATTATTTGCCTCAGACTATTTTGAAAAAATGTATGATTTTGCTGTAACTCTGATTAAAAATAGTAAAGCCTTTGTATGTGACCTCTCTGCCGATGAGATTCGGGGATATCGTGGCACTCTCAAAGAGCCTGGTAAAAACAGCCCTTATCGTGATAGAAGTATTGAGGATAACCTAGATTTATTTGAAAAAATGCGAAACGGACAGTTTAAAGACGGAGAGAAGACGCTCCGTGCAAAAATAGACATGAACTCTCCTAATATCAATATGCGAGATCCAGTTATTTATCGTATTGCCCATGTCCATCACCATAATACTGGTGATAAATGGTGCATTTATCCTATGTACGACTATGCCCACCCTATTGAGGATGCACTAGAGAATATAACCCACTCTATTTGTACTTTAGAATTTGAAGATCATAGGCCGTTTTATGATTGGTTGCTAAAAGAGTTGGCATTTGAAGCTCCACCTCAGCAAATTGAATTTGCTAGGCTTAATTTAACCAACACCCTCATGAGCAAACGTTACCTAAAAGCTCTCGTGGATGAAGGAACAGTAGAGGGTTGGGACGATCCTCGTATGCCTACCATTGCTGGACTTAGAAGAAGAGGTTACACACCAGCATCCATAAGAGATTTTTGCGAAAGAATTGGTGTGGCCAAATCCAATAGTCTTGTTGATATTGCTCTGCTAGAGCATTGTGTCCGTGAAGACTTACAGGACAAGGTTGATAACCGAATGGTCATTATAGATCCTCTCAAGGTTACAATTACCAACTATCCTAAAGATTGTAGCGAAATGGTTAGCATCGAAAATGGCAAAGACGAGTCTAAAGGTAAGCGAGAAGTACCTTTTTCTGGTGAGCTTTATATAGAGCGTGCTGATTTTATGGAAAATCCAGCGCCTAAATATTTTAGGATGTTTCCGGGCAATGAGGTTAGATTTAAAGGTGCCTACTTTGTTAAATGCATGGAAGTAGTAAAAGATGATTCTGGCAATATTATAGAATTGAAATGCACCTATGATCCAGAGACCAAAAGTGGAAGCGGATTTGAAGGTCGTAAGGTAAAGGGAACTATCCACTGGGTAGATGCTAAAACTGCCGTAAAGATGACAGTGCGCATGTATGATTATCTTTTGATAAAAGACGAATCTACGGAAGAAGGCAAAGAAATAATGAATCCAAATTCAGTAAAAACCTATGAAGCTTTTGGCGAACCTACTATGGCTGATGTGAAACCGGGTGAAAAGTTTCAGTTTATTCGTAATGGGTACTTTATTGCTGATGAAAAACTGACGATAGATAATAAGAAGGTATTTAATAATATCGTAGACTTAAAAAGTTCTTACAAAAAATAAACATAGAAATACAATATAGGAGAGTTCAATGGCAGTTATTACATCTCGTGATTATGCTAATATTGTCAAGTCTTTGACCCCTGATGCTACGGTTAATCCTAGCACGGGGGTTAATGGTGATGCTTTCTCTAAAATGTTAAATTCTTTGTCCACTACCAATCAAGGCGCCTCTGCCGGGATACAAAAATCTAACATTAATACTGGTAATCCTGTGCTTGAATCTGCTTTTCAAAAGGCAGCTGATTCATACGGTGTACCCGTTGATTTGCTAAAAGCTGTCGGAAAGGCTGAGTCTGGGTTTAGGGCTGATGCTATATCCAAATGTGGTGCCATTGGTGTCATGCAACTCATGCCTGCTACTGCTAAAGGATTAGGAGTAGATCCTTATGATCCCGAGCAGAACATAATGGGTGGTGCTAAATTTTTAAAAAACCTATTAAACAAATACGATGGGGATGTTAAACTCGCCTTGGCTGCTTATAATGCTGGACCAGGTAATGTTGATAAATATGGTGGTATTCCGCCTTTTAAAGAAACGCAAAATTATGTACCTAAAGTCTTAGGTTATTACAATAGCAATGATCTTACAATACCTGCTAGTGATGCGAGAGGTAGTATTCTCTCTGACTCTGCCGCTGCTGTAAATTCATCGCCTGCTTCTGTGATTTCCAATGATGCTGCAGAAGAAAACTTTCTTGGAAGCCTTGGCAATTTATTCTCTCAGTCACAAGATATGCCCTTAGACTTTACCAATGTATCTGAGATGATAAGAAATAATCCAGAAATGGCCCCTCTCTTGGCAGATATGATGCGATTTAAAGCATTGTCCCAGCTGGGAGATTTTAATGAGAATAATGAATAGAATATAGAAAGGGGAAGTGGTATGTCTCAGAGAAATGAAGAGCGTACGCTTGCACGGGGAATTATGCCTTGGCACGTATCCCTTATTGCACTTGGCGGAATTATTGGATCATGTTACTTTTTAGGTCTTGGCCTTACGTATTCAGATTTAGGACCTGGCGCTGTACTGATAGCTTACGCCATCGCTGGTATAACCATATTTGGCGTAATGCAATCCTTTGCAGAGCTTCTAGTAAATATACCGCGGAGAGGCTCTTTTGTTTCTTATACGAGGGAATTTTTAGGTGATACTGCTGCTGTAGGTATTGGATGGGCATTTTGGGCCAATTGGGTGTGCTATATACCATCAGAAGCCTTGGCTACCGCTACCTTTATGGAGTTTTTTATTAAATTGCCTTTTGAAAATGAAATATGGGGCACTTTTGTATGGGGTATTATCGCCCTTGTTGTTCTCACTATGGTAAACCTATACCACGTAAAATGGTTTGGTCATATAGAGTCAATCATGGCCATTGCTAAGATCCTTGCTATTGCTGTTTTCGTAATATGTGCAGTGGCTATTTGGCTAGGTGTGGCTGGTTCCCAATTTCACCCATTTACATCAAGTCCAGGTTTTATCGGAACTGATGTCATACTAAGTGGCGAAGGTTCTATCATGGAAAAGCTGTTCCCATCTGGTGGATTTATCATAATCACTTACATGATTTGGACCCTAGTTAACTTCCAAGGTTCTGAGATAGTAGGGTTATCCGCAGCTGAGACACAAGATCCCGCTACCAACGTGCCTCGTGCCTGCAAAAGTGTAGCATATCGTATCATATTAATCTATTTGATACCTGTATTTGCATTGACTTTAATACTTCCTAATGAAGCCGCTAACCTCAAAGAATCTGTATTTAGTGCGGCGTTGCAAGCCTATGGACTCAATCATATAGCAGGGGCATTTACCTTTGTCACTCTTATTGCTGCTTTTAGTTGTGCTAACTCGGGGTTTTATGGTACTGTTCGTGCTTTGTATGGCTTATCTGTAGAGGGGCTCGCTCCCAAATATTTGTCCAAATTAAACAAATTTCGCATCCCTCAAAATGCTAGTATATTTACATTGGTACCTATATGGTTGGTATTTATATTGGGATTCATGTCTGAAAAGTATGGCCTTTGGGGTGAATCCGGACTTCCACTATATGCTAACTTGTTAGGCATCTCTGGTTTTACTGGAACGCTCTGCTGGGTAGGTATTTGTATATCTCAGATCGTATTTAGAAAAAAACTGAAAGAACGTGGTTATGATCCTATGGAAGTGCTATCTGTTAAATCTAAGTTTTATCCAGGTCTTGCATATTTTGCTGTTGTAATTCAGGTTTTTGCCATGGTGTTGTTGGCTTTCGAACCTGGCGGCCTTCCTGTAGTAATCATATCTCTCATAGCAGTATTTGTACCTATTACAATTTACAAAATCCAGAAACGACGTGGAAGGACAAGGCCTATGATTACCTTAGGTTTTGATGAAGTAAAGTTTGATGACAAATTCCCAGATCCAAATGAACTATAAAATATATAAGGCGGTCCAAAACTGGACCGCCTCTTTTTATGATGCTTTGCGTTTAAAATTAAAATAGGATTTTATGTAATCTTTCATACCGTTGGGATTTTTTACCCGCATTATGCTATAGACCAGTTTTGGTGTAAATTTTGGATAATAAACTAGATATCTAGGTAGTCTGTGGGTTGGCGTATATTTTTCCTTTGCTTGGTATAATGATTTGAACCCATATAGTGAGTTAAAATTTTTATATATATAGCAAAGAACATTTGCTGCCCATTTAATTTCTTCGTCTTTAGCATTGATATTTGCAAGTGGCATAGTGCCAAGATTTCCCCACTCCACGCCCTCTTGATTGAATTTCATAAAGGAATCAAAAATTATTTTTTCTAGTACACCTTGTGGCGCATCAGATCGTCTTCTTGTTACTTCTGCCAAATACCCTTTTCCACCTGCATATGGTATAAATACAACAAATCCTAAAATATTACCGTCTGGATCTTTGGCTATAAAATATCTTCTGTCATAAGGTTGGTCTAAGCCAGCGGTACCCATAATAAAGGTAAGTTCACCAGTCTTTTTTTGCTTGAGCCACTCTTTTGTGATTTCATTCATCTCGTCTTCTATTTTTTCATCCCTACATGTCTTAGGGCAATACTCACTAACCTCTAACCCTAACTTGTTAGCATGGTTTATTTTCCACCTGAGTTTTGCCATTTTTCCGCCATCTAGTCCATATTCGTCTAACCTCATACATGCATCTTCTCCGTATTTTACTACTTTAAAACCAGCATCTTTGTATAGACTTACAAATTTTTCTGTGACACTTAAAAATACTATTTTATATCTTCTTCTATTGCAATACTCTACAAATTCTGATAATAAAACAGCCGCCCCATCCTCGTGACAAATAAAATCACCACAGCAAACAGCAACTCTTCCTACTATGGCGTACGCTACGACCCCATCTACTTTGCTCCCAAAAAAATGTTGTTTATCTTTTTCTAAAGCTAGGTATGATAGTGGATTTTGTCCGTATTTACTAACCAATGAGTACGTTTTGTTGTCGTTGTTGTGATGATTATTCATTATCGTATATACTTCTACTTCTATTTCTACTTAATAATTTAATTTAAAATTCTTACTGCACAAACATATCTTTTATCATAGTATTCTTCTGATAGATTGTCTATCATTATCTTTTTACTGCCAGAAGAGGCGTGTATAAAATTACCATTTCCCATATAAATTGCTACATGAGATATGCCACCATTGATAGATCCTGATGTATCGGAACAGATAATATCTCCTGGCAAGAGTTCTTCTCTTGAAACAGCTTGTCCCGCCTCTGGATAATCAGTAGATGACCTAGGTACTGACACACCTGCATTATTGAATACATAAGTCACAAATCCTGAACAGTCAAATCCCTTTGGGCTGCTACCACCGGATTTATATGGTTTTCCAACCAAGGTCATAGCAAATTGTATAATATCTTGCGCTTTCTCTAAGCTATCACGGTCTGCACTTCTGCTGACTGTAGACCCTTCTTTTTGCTGAATATTTACAATATAATCACTGCTAACCCAGCCTTTTGTCGTACCATACGTTATGTAGTGCCACTTGTCCTGCGTTTCTTTAATAATTATAGTAGCCTTGTTTGGTAACTTGCCTACTATTTTACTTGTAGCACCCGCTGACGCTCTTACATTCAGATTTGTGCTTGTGGTCTTAACGGTTCCTACCGTCATCATTTTTTCTTGTTCTTGCACTGCATTTTCTGCTGCAAAGGTTGGTGTAATACTTGCGAAAGCCAGTGAAACAACGACTGATAAGGAAAGAACAAGTTTACTTGCTGTTCTTCTCATAGGTGGTCCCTTTCTTTTGTCTTTAGTTACATTTCAACACTCACGCTTTTTATACTATCACAGGAATGGCTTAATGTCAACAAATTTACTTGCTTTGCCTATTTTTTCTGGTGCTTCTGATCTAGGATTTTTTCTAACAACCCCGACAAAATACCTGTTGCCTCTTCTATTTTTTCCGTGTAGTTCTTTTGACGTTCATCTAACTTTGTCTTTTTTAGAAATTCTATAACACCTATTATTGCTATAATTGGTGTTCTTATTTCTAGAGATATTTTATCGAAGAACTCCTCCTTGGCCTTTTGGGTTTCCTTAGATATTTCTAATTTTTTGCTATTTTCTAGCTCGGCCTCATTTGCAATCTGGATTTCTCTATCCAATATTTTTTGATGATGATAGTTAATGAAAAACAATACAACTAATAAAATGGTAACCACGATGAAAAGAATGATCGTAATTTCAAGAACGAAAGTCCTATCTTCTGTGGCTACCTCCGTTGGTATGGCAGAAACTATATACCACCCTGACCTTAGTCCTATAGGTGCGAAATACGCATATCGTGAACTTTCGCCTATTTTATATTCAAATGTACCTGTGTCACCTTCCATAATTTTATTTCTAATATTAGTCACATCTTTATTTGTCTTATATTCTGAAATAAAATCAAAATAATTTCTCTCTTCTTTTAATAGTGCGTTTTTATGATTGGACATTACGATCAACTTGCCATCTGTATTTATTATAAAAGTATACATATGCCCCTTATAAGTAAATTCATCTGTGATTTTTCTTAATTTTTCATTATCAATAAGAGCCACAAGAATGCCTACAACCTTATTATTTTTTTTTATTTGAACCGAGGAGGCATGGACTTTATATGATCTTCCTTCTAGCTTTAAAGGTTCTGAAAAGTATCTGCTTTCGGCCATAGCTTGTTCAAAAAATGGTTGACTTTTGTAATTTTTAGTAGGCTCATCTATAAAGTAACCTGTCCCATCTGTGAGAATAACGCCCACTCCTGCATATTTTCCAGTGACCGCACTATTGTTGATAGTCCTAATCACATTCTCTATGTTAAATGTCTCACTTTCAATGATATTGGCCAATGCCTGCAAGCTATCAAAATGTCCTTCTAACATCTGATCTATCCTAGCAGCATCTTGCTCTGCTACTTGGATAAAAAAAGATGCCGTAGTGCCATCTAGCCTATCTTTTATTACAGAAAAAAACAATAAAAACATAGCAATAATTAGAATAACAATTATAGCGAAGATTCCAAATATACCTTGATACTCTCTACTTTTGTAAATCATTTTT
The DNA here is from genome assembly GCA_031553975.1 of Anaerovoracaceae bacterium. Lineage (GTDB taxonomy): Bacteria > Bacillota > Clostridia > Peptostreptococcales > Anaerovoracaceae > JAVBKP01. The sequence continues at coordinate 28,691 of JAVBKP010000033.1, forward strand.
TACCTTTACGTTTTTACTATTTAATAGTTTTGACCTCTTCTATTGACTGACCAAAATCAAATCCTTCTAATAGATTCGTTACTTTGTATAATATCTCATCTATTTTATCACCAAATGTGAAATTGGCTAGTTTTGATAATACTTCTTCGGCCCTATCGCTATCAAATTCTTCCAATGCCTCTATAATCAAAGCAATGCTCATATATAATACTTCTGGATTTCCAGTTTTCAAATTTTTCTTTTCAGTTTTAGAAATAATGCAAGTTTTTAATTGTAACAAAAATAGTTTTAATTTTTCGCAAAATGCCTCTGTATTTTCAATACAGTATTTTGTATCAGCATTTTTTCCTGCCTGTTCTAAGACAGAAGCCTCTTGTGATAGAATTTCTTCTCCCAAGACTAGTAATCCACCTTTTATGGCATGGGCTTCTTTGCCTATGATATCCCAATCTTCATCTGCCAAACCCTCAATAATTTTTTTACTTTTCTCTTCTGCTGCTTGTACAAAAAGTTTAATGGATTTTTTATAAACATCTATGCTATCCGCACTAAAAGAAAGGCCTTTTTTTGTATTAAGCCCTTCTATTTGCATTAGCTTATCCATATTCTTCACCTGCTTTATTTAGATCCTAATCCAAAGGTCCCTTTAACCCTGCTAAGGGTTTTATCTGCTATAGCAGTAGCCCTATTGGCACCATCTTCTAGGATTTTTTTAAGCTCATCTGAGTACCGTATTTGTTCATATCGTTTTTGAATTGGATCAAGTGCATTCACAATTACCTCTACCAACTCTTTTTTGAATGTACCATAGCCCGTGTCTTTGTATTTTTCCTCTAGTTCTTTGATTTCTATTCCTGAAAAAATGCTATAAATTGTGAGAAGATTACTCACACCCGGTTTGTTCTCAATATCAAATTTTACTATTCCATCTGAATCCGTAGTGGCCTTCATGATGGCTTTTTTAATCTGATCTGGTGTATCAAGCAAACTGATTCTGCTAAGCGGGTTTGCAGCACTTTTACTCATTTTCGCCGTAGGCTCGTCTAGCGCCATTATTCTAGCACCTGATTTCATAAATCTATGCTCAGGTACTACAAACGTATTAGCATACTTTTGATTGATTCTCTCCGCTATATCTCTCGTCAATTCGATGTGTTGCTTTTGATCATTTCCAACAGGCACCACATCTGTGTCGTAAAGAAGAATATCCGCCGCCATAAGCACAGGATATGTGAAAAGTCCTGCAGGTGCAGATTCATTTCCTTTACTCTTATCTTTGAATTGTGTCATGCGAGAAAGCTCACCTGTATAAGTGTTACATGTTAATACCCATGATAACTCTGCATGGGCAGACACGTCTGACTGAATAAAAATAATTGATTTTTTCGGGTCAATACCCACTGCAAGATAAAGAGCAGCTACATCAAGTATGCTTTCTCTAAGCTCCTTTGGATCTTGTGGTAATGTAATAGAGTGCATGTCTACTACACAGTAAATACAATCCATTTCTTCCTGAAGTTCTACAAATTGTTTTATAGCTCCAAGATAGTTTCCAATATGAATATTACCTGTGGGTTGAACCCCCGAAAAAACCCGTTTCATTTTTACTCCTCTATTAAACTCATTTGCTCTGTTCCATCATCTTCGATCACTTCTAGTACTTCGATTGAATCTTCAAAGTCATCAAAATCTCCATCTTCACGAATTACTTTAGCCATAGATATGATATTCACATCTTCTTCGACTTTCATAATACGTACGCCTTGTGTAGTTCTTCCTAGTCTAGAAATACTATTTGCTTTTATTCTGATCACTACTCCATTGGAGTTAATTAATAATATTTCATCGTTGTCATTGACTACCATAGCGCCAACTAACTCGCCCGTTTTACTAAATTTAGCTTTGTCATAGGTTAGTAATCCTTTGCCACCTCTAGCTTGTACTTTGTATTCTTCTACAGAGGTTCTCTTACCATAACCAAACTTAGTTACTACAAATAGCTCTTCTTCTGGTTTTGCAAGCTCCATAGATACAACTTCATCATCTGATTCTAATAAGATTGCTCTCACGCCACCAGCAAGTCTTCCCATTGGTCGCACATCTTGCTCATTAAAGCAGATACATTTACCATTCTTACTTACGATAATAACGTTGCTATCCCCTGTTGTCTGCTTGATTCCGATTAACTCGTCATCTTCTTTTAAGTTAATGGCGATAAGCCCCGTTTTTCTGCTAGAATCAAATTGCGCTAAGTCAGTCTTTTTAATGGTACCACTCTTTGTTACAGAAATTAGATAATCGTCTTCTTTGAACTCTTTGATAGGAATAATTGCTGTAATTCTTTCACGTTGAGATAGGTTCAAGAAATTGATAATCGGTGTTCCTTTTGCTGTTCTTTGTGCTTCTGGGATTTCATATGCTTTGATTCTGTATGCTTTCCCTGTGTTGGTAAAGAACATCAAATAATCATGAGTAGATGTTATAATCATATGCTTAACAAAATCATTCTCACGAGTTGTTAAACCTGAGATACCACGCCCGCCACGCTTTTGTGTCTTATAAGTATCTGCCGATACCCGCTTTACATAGCCAAGATGTGTAAGCGTAATGGCTACTTTTTCTTCTTGGATTAAATCTGCTTCGTCAATTTCGTCAACATCTGCAATGATTTCAGTTCTACGAGGGTCAGCATATTTTTTCTTCACATCTTGAAGTTCTTCTTTGATTACTGACATTAGAATACTCTCATCTCCTAAGATTTCTAAAAATCTCCTAATCATCTTCTGAAGTTCTTCATATTCTGCTTCTATTTTTTCTCTTTCCAAACCTTGTAGCCTAGCAAGGCGCATATCTAGAATAGCTTGTGCTTGAATTTCAGATAAGCTGAACGCTTCCATCAATTTTGGTTTAGCGTCGTTATAACTAGCACGAATTGTTTTGATAATGGCATCAATATGATCAAGTGCAATTTTCAATCCATCTAAGATATGTGCTCTATCTTCTGCCTTTTTTAGTCTAAACTTTGTTCTACGAGTCACTACATTCTTTTGATGAAGAATATATTGTTCCAATATTTGTTTTAGATTCATTAATTTTGGTTGTCCATTTACTAGGGCTAGCATTATTATGCTATATGAATCTTGTAATTGGGTGTGCTTGTAAAGTCTATTAAGTACGATTTGCGGATTGGCATCTCTTTTCAGTTCTACAACGATACGCATACCATCTCTATCTGATTCATCACGTAGATCCGAAATACCTTCAATTTTCTTTTCTCTTACAAGTTCTGCTATTTTTTCTATTACCCTAGCTTTGTTAACTTGATAAGGAATTTCTGTGAAAACGATTTGCATCTTCCCTTTGCTAGTCTCTTCAAATTCTGATCTTGAACGAACCATGACTTTGCCTTGTCCAGTTCTATATGCTTCACGAGCTGAGTTTCTCCCCATGATAATAGCGGCCGTAGGAAAATCCGGGCCTTTTACTGTCTTTATCAGTTCTTCTATATCAATTTCTGCATCATCGATCAGCTGGATTGATGCGTCTATTACATCTCCTAAATTGTGAGGCGGAATAGATGTGGCCATACCTACGGCAATACCGTTAGATCCATTTACCAATAGATTAGGAAATCTAGATGGCAATACTCTTGGCTCTTTTTCCGACTCGTCGAAGTTGTCCATATAATCCACAGTGTCTTCGTCAATATCTCTAAGCATTTCTAAGGCAAAAGGTGTCATACGTGCTTCCGTATAACGCATTGCTGCCGCGCCATCACCGTCCACAGAACCAAAGTTACCATGTCCATCTACTAGCCTATAACGAGTAGAAAATTCTTGGGCCAATCTTACCATGGCATCGTATACACTGGTATCTCCATGTGGGTGATATTTACCTAGTACGTCACCGACTATACGAGCTGATTTTCTGTGTGGTTTATCTGGTGTAAGATTTAGTTCTGACATAGAATAAAGTATTCTTCTATGTACTGGCTTTAATCCGTCCCTTGCATCTGGAAGTGCACGGCCTACAATAACGCTCATAGCATAATCTATATAGGAGTTTTGCATTTCGTCGTTGATGTCTTTTTGAATCAGTTTTACGTCATCCATTAAAGTCATTTAACATTTCCTCCTATACATCTAAGTTTTTAACATATTTAGCATTATCTTCTATGAACTTCTTACGAGGTGGCACTTTGTCACCCATAAGTGTTGTGAATACTTCGTCTGCGCCTGGATCATCATCTAGGGTTATTTGCACTAGGGTTCTTGTGGTGTAATCCATAGTGGTTTCCCAAAGTTGATGAGCATCCATCTCTCCAAGACCTTTGTAACGCTGAATCTCAGCTTTACCATTTTCTTTAGAAAGTTCTGCCATTAACTTTTCTTGTTCTCTTTCAGAGTAAGTATAGTAATCTTTTTTTCCTTTTTTTGTTTTGTAAAGCGGCGGTTGGGCTACATATACAAATCCGCCCTCTATCAGTGGCTTCATATAGCGGAAGAAGAATGTGAGTAGAAGTGTTCTTATATGCGCACCATCTACGTCGGCATCTGTCATGATAATTATTTTATGATATCTTAACTTTTCGATATTAAAATCATTTCCTATGTTACAACCAAAAGCTGTTATCATATTCTTTATTTCTTCTGAGTTAAGCATTTTATCAAGTCTAGCTTTTTCTACGTTTAATATTTTACCTCTTAGTGGCAAAATAGCTTGTCTTTTTCTATCTCTTCCACTTTTGGCAGAACCACCCGCAGAATCTCCCTCTACTAGGAATATTTCTGAAATAGATGGGTCTTTTTCTGAACAATCTGAAAGTTTTCCAGGAAGAGTAAGGCCATCGAGAACTCCTTTTCTTCTTGTAAGATCTCTTGCTTTTCTAGCTGCTTCACGAGCCCGAGCAGCACGAAGGGCTTTGTCTATAATGATTCTACCTTGACTTGGATTCTCATCTAAAAAAGCGGAAAGTCTCTCATTGGTAGATTGCTCCACGAATCCTCTCATCTCACTATTTCCAAGTTTAGTCTTTGTCTGACCTTCAAACTGTGGCTCAGTTAACTTTACTGAGATAATGGCTGTAATACCTTCTCTTACATCTTCTCCTGACAATGCTTCGTCGTTGGCTTTCAAAAAATTATTTCTTTTGGCATAATCATTGATTACACGTGTAAGGGCAGATTTAAAACCAATCATATGTGTACCACCTTCTGTGGTATTGATGTTATTGGCATAAGAAAATAGAAGCTCGTTATAACGATCTGTATATTGCAACGCAACCTCTACCTCATATTCATCTCTCTTGGCTTCGAAGTAAAGAATATCTTCATGTATAGGTTCTTTGTTTTTATTTTGATGGGCTACAAATTCCTTAATACCACCTTCGTAGTGAAATATTTCACCTCTGCCTTCTTCTCTTTCATCGGCCAATGATATTTTTATGCCTTTGTTAAGAAAAGCCATTTCTCTTAGTCTATGTTCTAATGTAGAGTAGTTATATTCTAATTCGTCAAAAATTTCAACATCTGGCTTGAAATGAGTCTTTGTACCTGTATTAGTGGAAGTTCCTATTTCTTGAAGTTCAGTCATAGTTTTTCCACGAGCATATGTCTGACTATAAAGTTTGCCATTTCTTTTTACTTCAACAGTCATTATCTCAGATAGTGCATTTACTACGGATGCGCCTACACCGTGAAGACCTCCTGATACTTTATATCCTCCGCCTCCAAATTTACCTCCGGCATGAAGAACTGTATGAATTACTTCTACAGCAGGCTTTTTAAGCTTTGGATGTAAATCCACTGGCATGCCACGACCATTGTCTTGCACTTCTATAGAATTATCAGATTTTATAATAACATTGATCTCAGTACAATGCCCAGCCAAAGCTTCGTCGACACTATTGTCAACTATCTCATATACTAAATGATGAAGACCTCGAGAGCTAGTAGAACCTATATACATTCCTGGTCTTTTCCGAACAGCTTCTAGTCCCTCAAGCACCTGTATCTGTTCAGCATCATATTGCTTTGATACTTCTGTATTTGACAAAATCAATCACCTTACCTTTTCTTACGTAATATAAGGCTTTATTTTAAGCCTAATCAACTAATTATACATCAAATGATGAAAAAACACAAATTTTAAAAAACAGAGCCTTAAAACCCTGTTTTTTGACTTTGATATACTAGAAAATTTTCTGAGTATCACTTTTTAAATATCTGTCACTTATATCTTTTAATGTGCCATCATTTTTCATTTCCTCAAGAGCTAAATTAATTTTTTTAATTTCCTCATGATTACAACTCACTTTACTAAATCCTATTTTATCAGTAGTATCATCTGTTAATCTAAATTCATGCACTTTAAAACTAATATTCAAATCTTTATTATTTAAATAATATTTGGCAGAGTATTCATTTAAAATTATAACATCAACTTCGTCCTTTAATAGACTCTCTATTGAAAATGAAAGGTGCTGGCTCACAATCTTTTTTAATCTTGTATCTTCTTCAAATTTTTTAGGATATATAAAATTGCTAACTGTACCTATTCTATATTTATACAAATCTTCATATTTTTTTATATTTTTATTCGATTTTGATATGAATATATGATCTATACTTTCTCTATATTCTATGGAAAAATCTATGAATTTTAGCCTATCCTCTGTGGCAGATATTGAAGGAATTATATCTATTAACCCCTTTTCTATCATATACAAAGATGCATCCCAAGTATACATATCAAATTTTATGGATATATCACTTCTTCTGGCAGCTTCTTTCAATATATCTATATCTATTCCTGATACTTTTTTATTTTCTTCACATATTATATATGGTGGATACGGAGTAGCGCATACCAATAAATAATCTCTTTTTTCACCAGATTTTTTTGAAAGTCCTTCTAATAAATCTATTAGATTTTTTTCCATATCACTAATGCGTAGACCTATTTTTCCTATTTTACTAGCACTATTTTCAATGGTTTTATTTATATCCTTTATAGATACTACACTTTTAGTCATATCAGGCATCATAGAAGCAAAATCTTGATTTATCTCATCAAAATTTTCTATTTGTTTCATTATTTGCAATGACACGGCAGTATTTTTCTCGGAAAACTCAATAATAGTATCTTCTATTTCAACCAATCCTTCTACCACTGTCTTATATACTTCTGATTGTTTATTAATTCTATCAAGGCTTAATTTGATTGATTCGCTATTACCTAAAGATATTTTTCTTATACTTTCTACTAAATCTATTATATCTGTTGATATGACAGATATTCTTTCTGATATTTTTCTTATTTCTGTAGATACAATAGAAAATCCTTTTCCAAATTCCCCCGCCCTAGCAGCCTCTATAGAGGCATTTACTGAAAGAAGATTTGCCTGTTTTGATATATTATCTATAGAATTCAATAAATTTTGGGCCTCACTAGATTTTTCCTCTAGCTTATGTGAATGCTTAATAGTCTCTGACAATATCCCTTCCATTTTTCCAAACTCATCAATACTGTTTATTATACTATCTTTTTTATTTATAACTCTATTTACAGCATCTTTCGCTAAAAAAGATAATTTTTTAGATTCTAATCCATTTTCTTCAAGGTTAGAATAAATTAAATCAATATTGTTTTTCACTGCATATATTGTATTTGATTGCTTATCTGATATATTCTTTAATAACTTTGATTTATTATTAATATCATTTACTTTTATGTCTATTTCGCCAATATAAAAACTCGCCAAAGTTAGAAATTCTAAATTTTCCTTTACATTTTCTTTTATTTTTCTAATTCTTACTGTTTCGTTAATATTATTTACCTTTTTAAATTTTTTGTTTTTGATATTTTTTATATAAATATTGTTTTTATGTAAAATATCTAGTACAGATTGTTTTTTCTTTACTTTAAAACAAATTCTACTGTTTGTAGCAGAAATCAATATTTTGGTACGTTTTATTTTGGAAAAAGTTTTGAATATTTGATTTTTTTTGATTTTTTTTCTTTGATTCTTAATCAATTTTTTAACTATTTTTTTTGTCTTCACCACATGATAAACAAAGTATAAAAATAATGTAATTAAGGCTCCTATTAAAGCTATCTCAAAGGCTGAAATTTCATAAAATAATTCTTTCATATATTTTACCTCAAATACTTAAAATGTTTCATGTGAAACATTCCTACATTAATTTTGTTTCATGTGAAACATTTTCTATTCTATACTAATTCCATTGCTTATAGTAAAAGTTTTATTGTTATACAAACTCTTTTTTACATATTCACTTATCTCTGTTGTTGTTAAAAACAATTGAACATCATGTAGAGAATTAATAAGAAATTTTTGTCTTTCAAAATCAAGCTCAGACAAAACATCATCTAATAAAAGAACTGGTTTATCGCCTGTTTCTTCCTCTATTAATTTTATTTCTGCTAGCTTTAAAGAAAGTGCTGCTGTCCTTTGTTGCCCCTGTGATCCAAAATGTCTTATATCTATTTCATTAATACAAATTTTTATATCGTCTTTATGAGGACCTCTCGTAGTGGTTCTTCTTACTGCATCATTTTTTTTATTTTCATCTAATATTTTTTCAAATTCATGTTTTTGTAAACTTATATTTTCTTTAAAATCTATGCTTGATTCATAAAACACTTCTAAATTTTCTTTTCCAGAAGTTATATTACTATGAATATCTTTGCTAATTTTATTAATTTTTTTTATAAATCTTTCTCTCTCTATTATTATTTTAGATCCATATTCTATAAGTTCAGTATCCCATGCTGATAGTACGTCCATATTTATAGTATCATTTTTTAAAATATTATTTCTTTGCAATAATATTTTTTTATATCTAGAAAGATTTTTATAATACATAGGTTTTATCTGACAAAGTTCTCTATCAATAAATCTTCTTCTTTTCTCAGGTTCATCTTTAATGATTTTTAAATCCTCTGGAGAAAAAATCACAATATGCATGTGAGATAAAATATCAGACTTTTTTGACACCTTTTGTTCATCTACTTTTATACTTTTATTGTTTTTTTCAAAACTAATTTCTATTTGCCTATCTCTGTCATCTTTGATAAAACAGGATTTTACTACTGCTCTTTCTTCACCAAATCTAATCATTTCACTATCTTTATTAGTCCTAAATGATTTACCTAGACACATCACATACAAAGACTCTAACAAATTTGTTTTTCCTTGCGCATTATTTCCAGTAATAATGTTTACTTTTTCATGAAAATCAAACTTTATATTTTTATAATTTCTAAAATTATATATTTCTAATTCTTTAAAAAACATAGCATTAATTTGTAATTCTAACTGGTAGAACTAAGTATTTAAAAGAATCTCCCTCTATTGGTTTAATAACACAAGGATTAATATTAGCATTAAATTCAAGCATAACTTCTTCTTCAGATAATGCTTTTAGAACATCCATCACATATTTAGAATTAAATCCAATTTCAAGACCAGTACCATCTTGTTCTACTATTATTTCTTCTTTTACTTTTCCCTCATCAGATCTAGAGTTGATTATTATTTTCCCCTCTTCCACTGTTAGTTTAATAAGATTATTCTTTCCTTCCTTAGCAAGAAGTGAAGCTCTCTCTATACTATCGTATAAATCACTTTTATTTAATTTAACTATGCATTTTTTTTCTTTAGGGAAAATACTTTCATAATTTATATACTCACCCTCCATTAGCCTAGCTGTTACTTTTATTTTATCAGTAACAATAACTACTCTTTTGTTTTCTATAGAAATATTAATAAGATTATCATCATCCTCATCAGATAAAATCTTATTAATCTCGTTTATAATTTTGCCAGCAATAATTATTTTTTTTTCTTCATGGTTATCTATTTTTTGTCTAACAGTAGCCATTCTAAACCCGTCCAATGCCACCATCATTATTTCATCTTTTTTCACTTCTAATAAAACGCCTGTTAAAACGCCTCTAGCTTCTTCAACACTAGCAGAAAAAGATGTTCTTTTAATCATTTCTTGAAAAATTTGTTTATCTATAGATATTTTATTACCCTCTTCTGCTTCGTTTATATTAGGGAATTCATCAGCAGAAAGACCAACAATGTTAAATTCTGATTTTTGACATTTTATATTTATATTATTATTTTCTTCGATCTCTATTTCAATCTCACCATGAGGTAATTTCTTTATAATTTCAGTAAAAAGTTTTGAATAAACAACAATTGAACCAATTTCATCAGCTTTAATTTCTGTTTTGGTTTCTATGGTTAAATCTAAATCAGATGCAGTAAGCTTTAATGTTTCATGATCCTCTATCTCTAATAAGATCCCTTTAAGTATAGGAATAGTGGTTCTATTGGTAACACCTTTAGATACTATATTGAGTGCTTTAGATAAAGACTGTTGCTGGCAAATAATTTTCATTTTATAGGTCCTCCTATTTTTTTCGAAGCTCATTTCCTATGTTTTCTTTATTAATTAATTAGTATTAATAGTAGTAGGGGCTGTGGATATGTTTATAACTTTGTGAATAACTCAAATTTCAAAATATATCAAAAGAATAAACCTGTGAAAACTGATGTGTATTTCCTGTTATATCCATGTATAGTTTTAATAATTATTGATTTGGTTAATCAGATTATCTACTGTTTCTTTAAAGTTATTGTCAGATTTCATTTCAGAATCAACTTTTTTATAAGCATGAATGACAGTAGAGTGATCTTTTTTTCTAAACTCATCAGCTATTTTAGGAAATGATAAATTTCCAATTAATTCTTTGCAAAGATACATGGCTATTTGTCTAGGTACTACTAAATTCTGAGATCTTGAAGTAGATTCAATCTCAGATATTTTTATTTGAAAATGTTTACATACCACTTGTTTTATGAGATCCGCTGTAACATCTTTATTTTTTGAATCAAAAATATCTTTAAGAATATTTCTAGCTGTTTCTATTCCTATCTGATGCTTTTCTTCCTCACTCTTTGATTGGCTCATGTGGAAAACAATAAGTCTATTAAGGGCACCTTCTAATTCACGAACATTATTTTGAATCTTATTCGCTATTCTATCAAATACTTCTTTATCGACTTTAACATTTATTTGTTCTGCTTTTTTTTCTAATATGGCCATCCTAAGTTCATAATCTGGTGCTTGAACATCCGCGGAAAGACCCCAATTAAATCTAGATTTTAATCTTTCTTCGATATTTCTTATTTCGTTAGGAGGCTTATCACTTGTAATAACTACTTGTTTATGTCTTTCGTGTAGATGATTAAAAGTGTGGAAAAATTCTTCTTGTACTTTTTCTTTATGTTCGATAAATTGTATATCATCTATCATTAAAATATCTACATTTCTATATTTTTTTCTAAACTCCACCATTTTTTTATCTTTTAGTGCATCTATAAACTCATTTGTAAATGTTTCTGAGGATACATATAATATTTTACATTTTTTATTACTAGCAAAAATGTGATGACCAATGGCGTGCATTAGATGTGTTTTCCCTAACCCCGAACCTCCATATATAAATAAAGGATTATAATCTGTACCAGGGGTTTCTGCTACAGCAAAAGAAA
>JAVBKP010000061.1:0-48936 GCA_031553975.1 Anaerovoracaceae bacterium
ATAATTCAAGCTGCTAATAAAAATGCCTTTTTTACTTTGTATTCTGGCACATTTGGGCTTGGTGCTTTTGGTGGCAAGATTACTAACAGCTATAACCATGGCGCTACCGCTGCAAAAATGGCACTAGACGTATTAAGTGGAACGCTACCCAATGATATACCGATCGTTTCTAACGCTAACGGTATAAATGAATGGATGTTTGACTATAGCGTTGCCGACAAGTTCCATATTAGTTATAAGCTATTTCCTAAAGATAGCATATTTATTAATAAGAAGCTACCAATTTATGAAAGTGATCCTGTTTTAGTAGCAATTGTTATAAGCATAATTATTTTAATACTAATCGTGGCCAGTATTTTGGGCGCATTTTTTGTAATAACAAGAAGACGCAATGCTGAACTAATTAAAATACAAAAGAACTTGCATACAGCAGAAGAACTTTTGGAAAAAGACTTGATTATTAAAGAAGTAAAAAATAGGCTTGAAAAATCCATAGGAAGCGCACCAATTGGATATGCAGTTACAATCGATGGCAAGCTTTTAGAAGAAAACAGCTATATGGATGAAATGTTTAATATAAAGGTGAATCAATCAGTAAGGGAAGTGCATTTTGACCCATTAGAGAGCGATGGTATACAAGAGGAAATTGCAAGAGGGGAGACAATTACTGGAAGAACTGTATATTTAAAGACGTTGAAAGGGGATGTAGAGCGTTTTCAACTGAATATGAACTTCGTGGAGTATGAAAATAAAACAGCAGCGATTACATGGCTTGTGTCTATTGAAGAGGTGGAGGCGCAAAAAGATGCTTTACGCATTGCAGAAAAGGGCTTGCAAAAGATAGTAGATACACTACCTATACCAATGCTCATTGTTGACAAAGAAAACCATGATATCCTGTATGCCAATCATGCCTCGTCCTATCTTTTCCGATCAAGTGATACAGAGCCATATGGTGCTGGCAAATTGACAAACTTCGTAGAATTGTATAACCAACATAAAGAAACGAAAGATGGCAATGTTAATTTTGAGATTGTACACAAGTCGCAAGAAGAAACAAATTTATTGGTCGCAGCCAGTGAAATCGTGTATAGAAATGAGAACAGCATTATCTTTATATGCCAAAATATATCGGCCCAAAAGAAGGAATCAGAACATTTATTAAAGGCAGCAGAAAAAGAGCGGGCAGCAAACCAGATGAAAAGCGTATTCTTGGCCAATATGAGCCATGAAATAAGAACGCCTATGAATGCAATACTGGGCTTTTCGCAAATACTGATTTCTGATAAAAAGCTAGACAACAAGCAAAAAGAGTTCATTCATTCCATCAATAGAAGTGGAGAACATTTGCTTTCACTCATCAATGATGTTTTGGAAATGTCAAAAATAGAATCAGGAAGTATATCATATAATCCGTCCAACATCGATTTACACGCCATGATTTTGGAAGTGAAGAATATGTTCCTGTTACGAACGGAGACCAAAAATATTTCATTTGTGGTTGAGTATGATGATTTGCCTAGATATGTATTTTCTGATGAGAGCAAGCTAATGCAAATTATAATCAATGTGCTCGGAAACGCAGTTAAATTTACAAAAAGCGGTGGAATCTCATGGATATTAAAATGCAATAATGTGAATGGACAAAACATACTTGTTTTTGAAATCACCGATACGGGTATTGGGATTAATAAGGAAGATTTAGAACATATTTTTGAACCTTTTGAGCAGAGCGAGAGTGGTAAAAAGAATGGGGGCACAGGCCTTGGACTGACAATTAGCTGGGAGCTTGCAAAATTCCTCGGCGGAAATATTCAAGTTAAAAGTGAATATGGCGTAGGAACTACATTTAGGGTAGAACTTCCTATGGAAATCGGTGAGGCACTGAACCAAGCGGAGATGGAAACGGCCCAGAATGTTATTGCAATCGCAGAGGATAAGCATCCTATAATTCTTGTTGTTGACGATAAGGAGGATAATATTCTAGTGCTTCGAGAATTGCTTGGGCCAGTTGGTTTCATCATCCGTGAAGCACGGGATGGCAGAGAGGCACTTGACATTTTCGAAAAAGAACCGCTAGATTTGGTTTTGATGGATATGCGCATGCCAGTCATGGATGGCTATGAGGCGTCAATTAGGATCCGAAAATCCGAAAAGCATGGGGATATACCAATTATTGCTTTGACAGCCAGCGCCTTTGAGGAAGACAAACAACGTGTTTATGACATTGGAATAGATGACTTCATCAGAAAGCCATTTCAAAGAAAAACCCTGTTCAATGTAATGAAAAGGTATCTTGATATAGAATACATTTATGAGGAAGATGCAGCAGAGGTTATAGTGGCACAAGATACAGATGTGGATTTTGATACAGTGCCAACAGCACTATTAGAGGGTCTAGCAGAAGCTGTTAGTATGGCTGATTTTAATGAAGCACTTGAAATTTTAGACAGAATGATGGAATTCATCACTGTAGGAGAGTATAATCTGATTAAATCATTGATTGATTCTTTCCAGTATGAAAAAATTGCAGAGATTTTGAATAGATTGCTGCCTAGTGAAAATTAGGCCACGCACTATCCGAAATCAAAAAGTATAGAATTGTATAGTATGCAACGAAAAAGAAGAGTGCTGGAAATCCCATAAAATTAGGATTCCCAGCACTCAATATATTTTTTGTCTACTTTTTCATTTCAAACCCAACAATAGCCGCCCCTAAAGCACCTGCAAATTGTGAAAGATCTGAGGTTAGAATATCAGTGCCGGCGTAGTGACCTAAAACGTTTTTGAAGGTTTGCACGCGATACAATCCGCCAGTGAAGGCAATTTTATTTTTATAAACCAATCGGTTTAATTGCTGATTTACAAGCCGCTTGCACAGGGAATGAATGATACCCATAATGATTTCAGGTTTTGATACCCCCGAAGCAATCAGTGAGATTACTTCGGTTTCTGCAAATACGGCACACATACTGTTAATATCGCAGGGTTGTACCCCCTTAGTAAGGCTGTCTACATTTTCTAGTTTCTCATCAAGCACTCGCAAAATTGATTCTAAAAATCTACCCGTCCCAGCAGCGCATTTGTCATTCATCAAAAAGTCTGTGACGCCTCCATCAGGGCCAATACAAATCACTTTGCTGTCCTGACCGCCAATGTCAATCGCTGTATTTGCATCAGGAAAGAGAAAGCGTACCCCTTTGCTGTGACAGGTGATCTCTGTTACAGTTTTATCAAAACGTCCTAGATTTCGTCCATATCCTGTACCAACAGCAAAATCATAGCGCCCTTCAAAGTATTGCTCAACTTCTTCGATGGCCTTCAAAGGTTCAAACCTAGTTGGTAGAATATACTGATCCAGAATGTGCTCATTCAATAGTATGGCCTTTGTATAAGTAGAACCAATGTCAATTCCTAGAACATTCATAAATTTATAACATCTCGATAAATGCAGCCACTCGCGTGTTGATTTGTGCCACATCGGATTGGGAATAATCAGTTTCGATACATATGTACGGTGTACTGTTTTTCCCGTTCACTAGCTTTTTAATCACATTGGATTCAACGGCATAGGTATGACATGCTTGCAGAACCATATCTACAACACCGTCAATTTTATAGTCATCCATGGCTTTTGCGATGATGTCCGTTCGGTTAGTATTCGGTGACATGCAAGAACAACCGATAGAGATGTATTTTTCAGCAAGAGCGTCATACACATCTTTATTTTCATCCACCAACTGATCCACAGCCTTAGAGGTGGTACAATTATCAAAGTAAACAACAACGGCTCCATTAGATTCAATAGAATTTACCACTTTCTCTGTGGCAGCGCCTAACGGGCAACCCGTGAATAGAATTCGTTTTTTCCCAGCAAATTTTTCTTTGTCGTATTGCTCTTTGGTTTTTTGAGTTAGGTTTTCAAGATCAGCGATGTTCTGATTTTTATCAAATGCAAACATAGAGCCGGATAGGGTTTTGTAAATCTCCATACCAGTAGTGGCAGGTGGGTTTAGCTTTCCTAGCTCGTAAAAGCCTTTAAGTGCTACTCGTTGCTTGTTTCTAAGGACAATGGCTTCTTTGATATCCTCTTCTGTGATTTTAATATTGAAGAAAGATTCTAATTTCTCCTTGAAGGCAACAATCTCATTCTTCCAAAAGGAAACATTGTTTTCACCCGTACTGCCATTTGGAAGCTGCATGATGTGAACTGGCTTGAATTCTTCCATATATTCGTACATTTTCTTTTTCCCATCACAAGTGGTCTCACCAACAACCAGATCAGAGAAATAAAAATAGGGGCATTTGTCGGTTTTACCAAATCCATAGCTGGATTTAATCAATGGGCATAGGTTCCTTGGCAAATCTTTTTCCGCCTCAGCGATGGTTTCGTCAGACATAGAACAAAGTGAAACAGGAACAGCTTTTGCTGCCATAATCAGCTCTTCAGGCACGAAGGTACAATACGTACCAACCACGTGAATATTCTTGTCTTTTAGCTCTTTCACCTTTAAAAACCCGTTTCTTCTCGCTTCACTAAATTGTTCAAAAATTTCAGGCAATTGATTATTGCTCATGATGGTCCACACTCCTTATAAAAATAACTTCGTTAATTTGTTAACAAAATTGTCAGACCATGTCATTTTAACGCATAATGATACTTCGCTCAAGAAAAAACGGGTATTTATTTAGTTTTTCAATAGAATCATAAGTAGTATAACAATTTGCTATACACATGTCTTTGATTGACCTTACGTCTACTGGATTTCGCCTCTTCTGTACTTTAGGATAAAAGCAACAGGTTCAAAGAAAGCAACAGCCAAGAAAATGCCTGTGATAAGACCCACCATTGAGGTCAGCATAGCATGACTAAAGATTTCTTTATCCTGTAGATAAGAGAAGGCATTGATTGTTCCTAAAATTCCTGACATGATTCCAACATAGATTGAAGTTTTCGAAAGTAAATGAAAAAGACCAATGGCTCTCTTTTTTTCGGCTTCAGTGATGGCATAACCTTTTGAAATGGCAGAATTGAGCCCTACGATCAATGTTTTATAGCTTGACGTAGCTACTACAACGCCCATGAGGATTCCTAGAAAAATAATGAAGACGCCTGGGTTTAAAAAGATGCTTATATTTGTGCCTTTAAAAATCATGCATATGACCAACCCAAACAACGAAACACCAACTCCAACTAAATACATAATTTCCTCCTTTTTCCCAATATTTTGGGAATCCATAAATATTTTACGATTTTGTAAAATGCAGTTTAGCTGTTTCAACTGCAACTACATAATACCATTCCCTTTATGAATAAGTCATGGTTTCATCATGAAGATTGGATGAAGGGCTTCGGTGTTTTAGCTGAATCGTCATAGTGGTACCTTCACCCACTTGACTTTGTGCTAAAATTGTACCATCATGTGCATCAACAATCTCTTTGGCAATGGCTAGGCCAAGTCCCGTACCGCCTGTTTCTTTTGTTCTTGAATCATCTGTTCTGAAAAACCGGTCAAAGATTTTATCTAGGTAGGGGAGATCTATTCCGATTCCCTTATCTGAAACAGAAACATTCACAAACTGGTCATCTGATTTAGCCACAATGTAGATTTCTCGCTGATTCTGGCTGTATTTCACACTATTGCTAACAAGAATACGAATCACCCTTTTTAGCGCATCATAATCACCAACCACAGACAGCGGATTGTCATGTTCTAACGAAATCATAAAATCAGGTGCAATCATGCGTTGCTCATCGATACACTCATGTAACAGCTTTGTGAGGTCTATTGCTTGCATTTCATATTGGATTCTTTCATTGTCAGTACGGGCAAAAAACAGCAAATTTTCAATTAATTCATTCATGGACACTGCTTCTTTTTTGATGGTGATAAGTCCCAAATCTAAAGTATCCTTATCATCTTTCCCCCATCGGAGCAACATATCTGCATGTCCAACAATTACGGTGATAGGCGTTGCAAGTTCATGAGATGCATCAGATATAAACTGCTTTTGCTTTTCAACATATTCGTTCACCCTTGAGGTCATGTCATTAAACGCAACTGCATACTCTTTAAGTTCGTCATCAACAGAATCAATAAAAATCTTACTATTAAAGTTATTTTTGTTTATTAGCTTTACCTTTTCAATCATAACACGTACAGGGTTTAACGCCCTGTCAATAATCAATGAACTGATAAAAGAAGAAGCTAAAATTAAGATTGGGAAAAAGAACAAAATAACCCCATAGGGCGAGAGGCTATTGAGAGGCTGCACAAGGAAATCTTTAGCACCTGCGTCAACAGCTGATTTTTGAATTTCACGAATTTGTTCATCGAAGGCGAGTGACAAGATTACTGTCAAAATAATCATTGATATCACAACAATTCCAGTGGAGAACAGAGCAAGCTTTGTGCTACTTTTCAACTTAATCTTCCTAAAAATATTTTTCATATTTGGTTTCATGTTCTCACCACATACCCTTTGCCCCTAATCGTATGAATATAGACAACATCTGTAAGGACGGCAAGTTTTCTCCTAATATTTTTAATATTCACATCGACTACGTTAGAATCCCCTAGAAAGTCTCCATATAGCTTTTGCGCTATTTGCTCTCGAGACAATACTTTATTGGCATGCTGGCAAAGGTAAAATAAAACTTCAAATTCTGTTTTGGTTAATGACAACTCTGCACCTGCAAGATGAGCTGAAAACCCCTCATAATCAACAAAAAGTTCATTGATCTGTATTGTGTTGTCCTTGTGATTTTGCATTATATTTCGATTAATATTTCTCTCAATTCTAGCCAATAACTCTAAAGTCTCAAAGGGCTTGGTAATGTAATCATCAGCACCTGATTTTAGTAAAAGCACCTTATCAAATGTATCCTTCCGCGCGGTCAAAATGATTACAGGAACTTGGCTAGTTTGCCTGATGGTCTGTAACACCTCAAGACCACTTCTACCAGGAAGCATGAGATCTAGCAGGATCAAATCATAGGCATGTTGGGAGAAAAGGGTTAGTGCCTGTTCACCGTCATAAGCTACATCTGCTTGGTAACCCGCCCGACCCAATTCAGGGACTAAAAAGGACACAATATTTTTTTCGTCTTCACACACAAGAATTTTTTTCATGGATTTCGCCTACCTCCCAACGATATGAGCAATAATGAATCATTATAGCACAGCAAAGTAAAAACGTCAGCACAAATCGCCGCTGCGCTGCTTTGGGGGACGGTTCTAAATAATTAACCGATTGGTCAGCGTGAACTTGGGGACGGTTCTAAATTTCTGACTAAAAGGTCAGCAATTTAGAACCGTCCCCAAGTTGATTAGACCAATCATTTAGAACCGTCCCATTTTATTTTAGAGTTGCATTCAAAAACTATGTATAGTATGATAATGAGAATTGGCCAATTTGCCAAAGAGTGTATAGGAGATAAAGACGATTATGCGAAAGTTAATGAAATTATTAGACGTAGAACCCCAGAATATAGGGTTATTAAATACTATATTTTACTCTTTTTTAGTGAATGGTATGATATCCATAAGCCTAGGATCAATATTGCCTTACATTAAGGCAGAAAATAATTTAACCTATGCCCAAAGCGGGCTGATGTTATCGGCCCACCAAGTAGGTAACCTGAGTGCTGTTTTAATCGCAGGCTTCCTCCCGTATATATGGGGCAAAAAACAGTCTGCTGTTGTTATGGGGGCCGGGATGGCACTTGGAATACTTCTGCTTACTATTACAAAAAATCCGCTATTCCTAGTAATAGCGTTTGGTCTTACAGGCATTGGTAGAGGTACCATGAGTAATGTTTGCAACGTAGTTGTATCAGATGTTGTAAAAAACAAAGCAAGCGGGCTTAATATACTACATAGCATTTTCGCCATAGGTGCATTGCTGTCACCGATTTTACTGATTGTAATGGCAAAAATCTATAGTTGGCGCGGGGCCACTGTGGCAATGGGGGTGCTGGGCATTATAGCTGTTATTGCATTAGGACTGTCAAAGCTATCCTCTAGCCCATCACCAAAAGAAAAAGATGGCGCATTTGCCTTTCTAAAAGGATCAGAGTTTTGGATAAATACATTGATTTTATGCGGCTATATGGCAGCAGAGGCATCTATTATTGGCTGGTTTGTCATATATTTTGTAGACACCGGCGTTTTGACCGTAGAAATGGCAAAACTTACACCCATGCTTTTATGGGCAACAGTTATGATAGGCAGAATGGCATGTGCTTGGTTATCAAAACTAGTAGATAAAAGCCAGCTACTGCTGATTATAGGAGTAGGATTTATTTTATGCTTTGGGGGACTACTTCTAAGCCACACCACATTGCCATGCATAATATTTTTGTTAGGTATTGGACTTACCATGGGAGGCATTTATCCAACCACCATCGCTACTATGCAAGGCACGTCAAACACAATACAAACTGGCTTTGTTATAGCGGGGAGTAATGTAGGCGCTATTGTAATGCCATCTGTTGTTGGAAATGTAGCGGATCACTATGGAATGTTTGGCGGCGTCACTGTGGTGCTAGGTGCATTGGCAGTAATGGTTGTCTTGATGATAATAAAATACATAGGCAGCAGAAAGAATAATCAAAAGGTCAATATATAAATCTAAAGAGGGGACGGTTCTAAATGAAAATTTTGGGGACGGTTCTAAATAGCAGACCAATCGGTCAGCTATTTAGAACCGTCCCCTTTTGTTTTCTTTTCATTTAGAACCGTCCCCAAATGCAATTGATTTTTGCTTGACAAGTGGGGACAAAGATGTTAAATTTTAAATATGAAAACGATTGCACAAACGATTGCACAAAAGTTAAAAAAGCTCTATGAAAGGAAAATCCCATGAGAGAAGAAAACATCAGCATCAAGGGGACATCTTACACTTGTTACAGCATACAAACTTTAGTGATTGGCAGTGGCGCAGCAGGACTAAACGCAGCAGTATCCCTTTACAAGCAGGGGCAAAAAAATATTGCTATCATCACTGAAGGAAAAACAATGGGCACATCAAGAAATACTGGCTCAGATAAGCAGACTTACTATAAGTTAACTACCTGTGGCCAAGAGGCTGACAGCGTGAGAAAGATGGCACAGACGCTATTTAATGGTGGTAGCATGGATGGGGATATTGCTTTGGTTGAAGCGGCACTTTCAACAAGGGGATTTTTCCATCTAGTGGATATTGGCGTACCGTTCCCACATAATGCCAGTGGAGAATTTGTTGGATACAAAACAGATCACGATCCATTTAGAAGGGGAACATCAGCAGGTCCTCTTACTTCAAAATTCATGACAGAGGCACTTTGGAAGGAAGTAGAACTTTTTCAAATTCCTGTTTTTGACGCCCATCAAGTGATTGAGATTCTTACAAAAGAGCTTGCAGTAGGCAAAAGAGCTAGAGGCGTGATTGCTTTAGATAAAAGAAATCAAGAAAAAAATGAATATGTGATTTTCTCTGCGGACAACTTGGTATATGCAACAGGTGGGGAGGCTGGCATGTATGATACATCAGTATATCCAGTGAGCCAAACAGGTAGCACAGGGACAGCCCTTCGTGCAGGTGCGCTAGGTAAAAATTTGACTGAATCACAGTATGGTATAGCGTCTATTAAATTTCGTTGGAACCTCTCAGGCACCTATCAACAGGTTATTCCTAGGTATGTCTCTACAGACTTAGACGGCAATGACGAGCAAGAGTTTCTGGATGAATTTTTTACATGCGAAAAGGTTTTATTGACAGCTATTTTCCTAAAAGGCTATCAATGGCCTTTTGATCCAAGGAAAATTCGTGGGTTTGGGTCATCTCTCATTGATATCCTTGTATACAATGAGTCTATCGTTAGGGGCAGAAGAGTATTCGTAGATTATATGAATAATCCTAAGTGCAGTAGCAATAATGGACGTTTTGAGTTCTCCAAGCTAGGCGAGGAGGCGCATGAATACTTGAAAAACTCAGGAGCGATGCAAGACAAGCCTATTGAGCGTCTAGCTCATATGAATCCAGCGGCTATTATGCTGTATCAGAACAACGGAATTGATTTATACACTGAAAAGCTAGAAATTGCAGTTTGCGCACAGCATAACAACGGTGGTTTATCGGGAAATCACTGGTGGGAGAGCAATATAAAACATTTTTTCCCAGTAGGGGAGGTTAATGGATCGCATGGCATATATAGACCTGGTGGCAGTGCGTTAAATGCAGGACAAGTCGGAAGTCTAAGAGCGGCAGCGTTTATTGCGAAATGCTATACAGAAGAACCATGGAATGCTGAAGAGTTAGCCATGGAATGCAAAGAACAGCTGGAGGCCACCATTGACTTTGGGAACAATGCCATTTCTGGTAGTAGTAAAGTATTAGATTTAAAAAAAGAGAAAAAGAATATGCAAGTAAGAATGTCTAAATACGGCGCGCACATTCGGTCAGAAAAGAGTGCAGTAAATGCGCTAGCAGATGCTCGAACCCAACTTGAGATTGTAAAAAATGGCAAGGTGGACAAACCTTCAGAACTAAGGGAATTATTCAGATTAAGGGACTTAATTGTCAGCCAAATTACATACCTAAGTGCTATTTTAGATTTTATTCAAAAAGGCGGACGTAGCAGAGGGTCATATTTAGTTTGTGACGAAAATGGAGAAAAACCATCGGATAAGTTAGACGACACATTTTACTTCGCATTAGACGATGGAAAGCGAATTTCAGACATTCAAGAAATACAGTATGGACCGCAAGGATGCCAAATATCATGGAGAAAAGTGCGAGAGATACCAGAAGACGACAGTTGGTTTGAGAACGTTTGGAGGGCATACCTGCAAGGAGATATTTTTAAAATATAGGAAGCAAGGAGTATATCAATGAGCAAATTTATGACTGCTAAAGACGCCGCAACACTAATCAAAGACGGTGACAGCGTAGCCCTTTCAGGAAATGGAGGGGGCATATTAGAGGCAGATTTAGTATTTGCCGCTGTGGAAGAGCGTTTTCTTACAGAAGGAAAGCCAAGAAACATAACGTTGACCCATTCAGCAGGCATAGGCGATAAAGATAAGGGCGGACTTAGTCGTTTTGCCCATGAGGGTTTGGTAAAGCGTGTAATAGGTGGGCACTGGGGTTGGTCACCGCAAATGCAGCAACTAGCCAACGAAAATAAAATTGAAGCATATAATTTGCCCCAAGGGGTGATTGTAATGCAGTACAGGGAAATAGCGGCTAGAAGGGCCGGATTAATCACCCAAACTGGACTTAGGACCTTTGTAGACCCTCGAATATCTGGGGGAAAACTCAATGACATTACAAAAGAAGATATTGTAGAGGTGATTGAAATCGACAATAAGGAGTGGCTAAGATACAAGCCATATCTTGTGAATATCGCCATTATTAGAGGCAGCATCGGAGATGAAGACGGCAATATTTCACTTGAGTATGAACCTACGTATTTAGAATGCCTAGCCATTGCACAGGCGGTACACAATAGCGGTGGGAAAGTTATATGTCAGGTAAAATTTGCAGCAAAAGCAGGTACTCTTAATGCAAAATCTGTTAAAATCCCTGGTATGCTCGTGGACGCGGTGGTTGTCTCTCCAGAGCAAAAACAGACGGTGGAAGGCGAGTTTAATCCAGTACTCAGTGGCCATTTGCGAATGCCAATAGGGGGCATGAAAGCAATGCTGTTAGACCAAAGAAAAATAGTGGCTAGGCGGGCCGCTATGGAAATCCAAAAGGGGAACATTATGAACCTAGGATTTGGAATGCCTGACGGTGTTGCGCTGATAGCGGCTGAAGAAGGTATTTCTGATTATGTGACCATGACAATAGAGCAAGGTATTGTGGGTGGCGTACCTGCCGGGGGTGCCATATTTGGTGTGGCCTACAATCCAGACGCAATGCTAGATGCACCAAACCAGTTTGATTTTTATAGTGGTGGTGGACTTGATTTAACTTGCTTAGGGCTTGCCCAAACTGATCAAAAGGGAAACGTAAATGTAAGCAAATTCGGACCGACCATTGCAGGTGCCGGAGGATTTATCGATATTTCACAAACGGCCAAAAAATGCGTGTTTTGTGGCACTTTTACAGCGGGCGGATTAAAGACAGAGATACAAGATGGCAAACTTATTATTCTACAAGAAGGACGTTCTAAAAAATTTCTAAAAGAGGTGGAGCATATTACCTTTAGCGGCGACTATGCGCGGGAAAGTGGACAAAGCGTTCTATATGTAACAGAACGTGCTGTATTTGAAATGACAAAGGAGGGGCTTGCCCTCAGAGAAATTGCACCAGGTATCGATCTAAAAAAAGATATCTTAGATCAAATGGAGTTTGAGCCGTTAATACCCAATGAGCCAAAGCCAATGGATGCAAGTATTTTTGCGGAAGGTGTCATGGGACTCAAAGATACCTTGTTACCCAAATCAACAAAGGAGTGATGTACAGAAAATGGACGGTATTTTATTAGAGAAAAAAGACGGGATTGCTGTTTTGACAGTAGATATTCCAGCCACCAGAAATGCCCTAAGCGTAGCTATCTTACAATATATGGATACACTGGTGGATCAGATTATTGCTGATAAGAGCATTCACTGTATGGTTCTGACTGGAGGCGGAGAAAAGACGTTTGTGGCTGGAGCTGATATCTCTGGACTCGTAAAAATGACACCAGAGGAGGCAAGATACTCCATTGAAGTTGGACATGCCCTTTTCACAAAGATTGAGACCATGGACATTCCTACCATTGCCGCCATCAATGGATATTGCTTGGGGGGTGGACTTGAGATTGCCATGTGTTGCGACATTCGTCTTTGCTCAGCCAATGCAAAGTTTGGTCTGCCAGAGATTAATATTGGAATGATTCCTGGTTGGGGCGGCACACTACGATTGCCAAGGCTAATAGGTGAGAGCAGAGCAAAGAACATGATTCTGAGGGGCATGATGATTACAGCAGAGGAAGCGCAGGATTTCGGGTTAATTGCAGAGGTATGTGAAAGTGTGGAAGTGCTGAAGCAAAAAACCATGGAAGTAGCAAAAAAGTTGGCTACAAGTGCTACAATTACCATGAAAACCTCCAAGAGACTAATATATGATGGGGTAGGAAAGCAACCCACAGATATTGCCCAAAGAGATGCTTTGGCACTTGCCTATATATACACCACAAAGGATGCAATTGAAGGGCTAACCGCATTTTTAGAAAAAAGGACGCCAGAATACAGGGGAGAATAATATGCAAAAAGTAAATATTTTTGAAGACATCGAAGGAACAGAGTTTCCAGCAGGAAGAAGAACGAGAGTTGTGATTGGCGAGAACGGTGCTATTGATGGAGAATATTTTTGCCAAGGATATGTGGTGATTTATCCAAATGGAACGGTACCTGCCCATGAGCATATTACAGTGGAGACCTACACCATTTTGAGCGGAATTGGTGAGATGATGGTAGACGGGGAAGTGGAGTCAGTAAAATCTGGTGATTGTATTTACATAGAGAAAGATAAGGTTCATAGCTTAAAAAATACAGGGACGGAAGATATGCATATGATGTTCGTTTATGCACCAAAGATGGTGGCAGAACACTGGGCACAGGAGAGTGAAGGGTCGTTACAATAGTATCGAATTAAATAAGAAAGTTGGATAAGAATGAAAAAAACAGCAGTTATTACAGGGGGAAGTAGGGGGATTGGTTTTGGAATTGCAAAGAAACTAGGCTCCCAAGGATATAATATCGCTATTTTAGACGTGAACGACAAGGCTGACTATAAAGACAATATGAAAGAACTAATAGAAGATAGGGTTGAATGCCTTTATGTGCAAGGGGATACCACCATTACAGCTGATCGTGAAAACTTTGTCAAGGCCGTTGTGGACAGATTTGGAGATATTGACGTGCTAGTAAACAACGCAGGTGTGGCACCAAAAGTAAGAAGAGACATCTTAGAAATGACAGAGGAGAGTTTTGACTATGTGTTAGGTGTCAACACCAGAGGCACTATGTTCATGACCCAGCTAGTGGCCAATCAGATGTTAAAACAAGAAATCAAAGGCAGACGTAGAGGTGTGATTGTAAATATTACGTCCAGCTCTGTAGAAGTATCTTCTGTGAGTCGTGGAGAATATTGTATTTCAAAAGCAGGTGCTGCCATGATTACAAAACTGTTTGCAGACCGTCTGGCTAGTCATGATATTCAGGTGTATGAAGTGCGTCCAGGCGTGATAGAAACTGACATGACAAAGGTGGTACATGAAAAGTATACAACTCTGATAGAGCAAGGAATATTCCCCATTGCTAGATGGGGGTTACCAAAAGATGTGGCAGATGCTGTGAGTGCATTTTGCAGTGAAGACTTTATTTACAGTACAGGAAACTACATTGATATTGATGGAGGATTCCATATCAGAAAACTCTAAACCGGAGGAAGCGGCATGACGACAATTAAAGATGTGGCAAAGTTGGCAGGGGTTTCTACAAGTACGGTTTCTAGGGCTTTATCAAACCGTGTTTTTGTGGAAGAGGAGACCAGGCAGCGGGTCATAGAGGCAGTGGCGGTGTTGGGATATAAGCCCAATATAATGGCAAAAGGGCTAAAAGAGGGCAGGACGCAAACCATAGCCATGTTAGTACCAGACATCAATAGCTTATATTACCCTATGATCATGAAAAGCGTTGAAAAGTATGGGGCAGATCGAGGCTATAGCATTATCCTTTGCAACAACAACGAAGACATTGAAAAAGAAAAACAAAACATACAAATGCTAAAGCAACGTGGTATTGATGGTATTCTCTGCATGAGCGTAGAAGACGACATAGAGCATTTAGTAGAACTTTCACAAAAGGATAAAATACCTGTGGTTTTGATCAATAGACATTTTGAGCAAGACATTAACTGCGTCAGTGTAGACCAAAGAGATGGTGGATACCATATGACAAAATACCTCTTAGAGAGTGGACATCGTAAGATTGCAGGTGTATTCGGCAACTTTGGCAAGCAGCGGTTCAGAGAGCGATATGAGGGCTGCGTGAAGGCTATGAAAGAATATGGGGTCAAAGATTACGAAAAGTATTTTATTTATGACGTAGATACCATTGAAAGTGCCTATGAAGCCACCATAGAGATTTTGAAAAAGCAGGATAAACCCACCGCCTTCTTTGGGAGTCTAGACATTGTGACCATCGGTATATACAGCGGCATTAATCAATGTAAACTGCGAATACCAGAAGATATTTCTGTTGTTGGGTACGACAATATTTTCTTGACCCAATTCATGATACCACCACTGACAACGTATGATGCGCCCATTGATGAGTTAGCCCGCATTAGCGTAGAATGTTTAATACACCAAATTGAAAGCAAGGAAAACCATACCGTACAAAAGACTATGTTAAAAGGCAAATTACTCGAAAGAAATTCTGTAACCAAATGGGGACGGTTCTAAATAGCAAATATATAAAAGGGGACGGTTCTAAATAGCTGACCAATCGGTCAGCTATTTAGAACCGTCCCCAATGCATTAATATCTCATTTAGAACCGTCCTCAATGATCAGTTAGAGACCATTCACTACGTTTCTTGCGGGATTTCCGTTTAGAACAATGGTTATATTTTCTGCTGCTTTTGTTCTCAAATCCACAGCGGCCTCTTCTGAATACCAGGCGATGTGTGGTGTGATTACTACATTAGGCAGTGTTCTTAGTTTGCTATCAGCGGATAGTGGTTCACTTTCACAAACATCAAGGCCAGCAGAATCAAGATGGCCACTTTCAATGGCGGCGATGAGGGCACTTTCATCCACCAAGCCACCTCTTGCTGTATTCACAAAGATAGAGCCCTTTTTCATTTTAGCAAAGGCCTCTTTGTCAAAGGCATGTTTTGTCTCTTTAGACAAAGGCATGTGGCAAGATAAAATATCAGAGCGTGTGAGAAGTTCGTCAAAAGTTACTCTTTCCACGCCACCTTCCTTAAATACAGAGTCATCTAGTCTAGGATCGCAAGCGATTACTTTGAATCCAAAAGCCGCCGCTTTTTGGGCAGTCATTTTGGCGATACGACCAAAGGCGGCCAATCCGAAAGTTAACTCTGTCGTTCTTTTAATAGGAACGGCAATTTTATAATCCCAACCGCCGCCTGTGACATCTGTGTCTAATAGTTTGATTTTGCGCAGCAAATCAAGTGCCAGTGTCATAGCTTGGGTAGATACTTCATGAGTACCATAATCAGGCACATTGCAGACTGGAATTCCTAATTTTGCAGCAGCTTCAATATCCACTGAATCAAAGCCAACCCCATATCTAGAAATAACTTTTAGCTTAGGAAGCGCCCTTAGAACCCTCTCTGTGATTTGGGCATATTGGACAATAATCCCATCGGCATCTTGCAGTTTTTCTATTAGCTCATCTTCTGTCTTACATTGGAGCCCTACGAACTCACAATCAATTGTTTTCATCACAGCCTCTTCATATCGCAGGCTTTCATATTCATAATCTGTTACATATATTTTAAACAAAATACTTCCTCCATATTTATTATTATCTTCCCATCCAGCCGCCATCAACAACTAGAACATGTCCATGAATGTAATCCGAGCTGCTAGAAGCAAGGAAAAGAGCAGGTCCCATGAAATCATCTGGGTTGGCCCAACGACCAGCAGGGATTCGCTCTGAAATACTTTTATTACGTGCCGCATCTTCTAAAAGAGCCGTGTTCATATCAGTTGTAACATAGCCAGGGGCTATGGCATTGACATTGATGCCTTGGGAGGCAAGCTCATTAGCAAATGACTTGGTTAGCTGCATGACAGCACCTTTGCTAGCCGCATAGGCAGGTACATTTAATCCACCTTGGAAGGAAAGTAGAGAGGCGATGTTGATGATTTTCCCCCCGCCTTGTTGCTTCATTATATTTGCGGCTGCTTGGCTAAGGGCGAATACACCATTTAGGTTTACATTCATTACCTCATTGAAATCTTCCATAGAGAAGGTTAAAACAGAACTTCTCTTTTGTGTGCCTGCATTATTTACTAAGATATCTAATCTTTTATATGTGTCCATGGTTTGGCTGATGATTTCTGACGTAGCAGTTACATAATCAGCCAAATCTACATTCACACAGAGACAACTTCCACCGATTTCTTTAATCATAGAGGCAGTCTTATCAGCACCGTTTCGGCTAACGAGAACAAGGTTTGCCCCGGCCTTAGCAAGTGAAAGAGCAATGCTCTGCCCGATACCACGTGATGCCCCTGTGACTACAGCAACCTTTCCAGAAAGATCAAACATTCCATTTAAGTATGTGTTTTCCATATTATTTAGTTCCTCCCTGCATATCAATTAGAATTTTAACCCCAACCCCATCATCCATGTATGTAAAACCTTTTGGACTCTCAGACAGTGGAAGCACGTGGCTGATAATAGCATTTACGTCGATAAGTTTGTTGTGAATAAGATGAATAGCGATATCATAGTCTTTGAACCTGTACACACGGACACCGATGATATTTAGTTCTTTAAAGCCAGCATCTCTGTAGTTGACATTTGGAGGGTTATTATATACAGCAACAACTACAATTTGACCCCGTACGCGAACAAGCTTTGAAGCGATATCAGCGATGATAGGGGCACCAGAACAATCAAAAATCATATCGGCACCAAAGCCGCCTGTTAATTTTTTCACTTCTGCTATGATATCACAATTTTTAGAATTCAATGCGATAAAGCCCATAGATGCCGCCTTTTGCACTTTTTCTTCCACCACATCAAACACGATGACTTTGCTAGCGCCTGCCGCCCTACAGGTCTCTGCCATAAGAGTTCCAATTGGGCCAAGGCCTGCCACTACAACAGTATCACCTAGCTTAAAATTCGACTCTCTAAGGGCATGTACGGTGACAGCAAGAGGCTCTACTATGGCAGCTTCTTTGAGATCCATATCATCAGGTATTTTATAAATTTTTTCTAACGGGATGGCAGCATACTCGCCAAAGGCTCCATCAGAGTCAATGCCAATCAGCCTAAGGGTCTCGCACACATGAACGTGCCCAGTTTTACAAGCAGGACATTGACCACAGTATACAAGGGGATAGACAACAACTTTATCACCGATTTTTAATTCATCCTGTTCCCCGTTAATGGCTTCAATAACACCAGAAAACTCATGACCCATAATAAGTGGCGCCTTGGCTCTTGGGTGTGTTCCATGATAGATGTGCATATCACTCCCACAAATACCAGCAAAACCTACCTTAATCAATGCCTCACCAGGTTTTGGTGTTGGCTTTTCACGCTCTACGATAGATAGATCTTTAGTACCGTTAAAAACTAATGCGTGCATAAATAAATCCTCTCTTTCTTGTATTTAAATATATAGTTATTACACTTCGCCATGATATCCCATGGAAGCAGAGATTTCCTTTGAGGCCTGCTTGACTAGGGGTATAAGTATTTCAATCTTCTCATCTGTCATACGAGAAATCGGCCCAGATACTGAAAAGGCACTTCTGCACTTTCCAGAAAAGCTCCGAATGGAAGAGGAGATACATCGAACCCCCAATTCATTTTCCTCATTGTCAATGGCGTAGCCTCGTTTTCTGATGAGTTCCAACTCGGTCAGAAATTGATTGAAATCAGTAACCGTATGGTCAGTATACTTTGTTATATTGCTTTTTTTCCAAATATCCTCAACTGTCTCATAGCTTCTATTTGCCAAAATGCTTTTACCCACTGCGGTACAAAACATGGGCCTACGCATGCCGATGCTAGATACCAGCCTAATAGAATTGGTTTGGCTCTCTCTTTTTCGTACATAGACTATGTTGGAGCCATCTTGGATGACAAGATGGACGGTTTCTTCCGAAATATTACAAAGCTCTTCTAGAAAAGGTGCCGCTACATCAGCCACATCTAGTCTGTCCACTACACTTCCTGCAAGTTCAAAGATCTTATAGGAAAGAGTGTATTTTAGGTCATTTTTTTTCACATAACCCATATCTACCAATGCACCTACCAATCGATAGGCAGTACTCTTGTGCAGACCGGTAATAGAAACCAACTCATTTAATTGCAGTCCTGAGTCAGATTTTGATATGGCGCTAAGAAGATCAAAGGCTCTCTCAAGGGATTGTACAGAATTTGTACTTTCTTTCATTTTGCCTCCTTTGCCAGATTAGGCACTAAATAAAAAACAAAAATATC
Organism: Anaerovoracaceae bacterium; assembly: GCA_031553975.1. Classification (GTDB taxonomy): domain Bacteria; phylum Bacillota; class Clostridia; order Peptostreptococcales; family Anaerovoracaceae; genus JAVBKP01. Next base: position 19,193 of record JAVBKP010000061.1, read on the forward strand.
TTTTCCAATAAAAATATATTGCGTCGCAATAGGCAATCTGATAAAATGTTTTCAAATAGCGGAATTGCGTTTTACAATACGGAACAATTATAATTATAAAACGCAAATCGAAACCAGTCAATAGTATATGAAAATATAATATTAAATTTGGAGGAACAGAATGAAGCTTAATCCGCAAGGTCTAGACAATAGAAAGGAATGGGAAGAAAAAGCATATATATTACCTTCCTTTTCTATTGAAAAAATGAGAGAAGATACGTTAAAAGCACCAACATGGCTTCATTTTGGGGCAGGGAATATTTTTAGAGCCTTTCCTGCTGTCATGCAACAACATCTTTTAAATACAAACCAAACAGACAAAGGTATCATTGTTTGTGAAGGGTTTGACGAAGAACTAATTGAGAAAGCCTTCCTGCCATATGATAATGTCAGCTTATCTGTTGTTTTAAAGGAAACAAAGGAGATAGACAAAATCGTTGTGGCAAGCATCGCAGAAAGCTACGCGGTGAGCAAGTCACAAAGGGAATTAGAAAATTTCTTTGAGAATCCATCATTGCAAATGGTCAGCTTTACCATTACAGAAAAAGGATATGCAGTAAAAGATCCAACTGGTCAGCTACTGTCATACATTAAGACCGATGTAGAGAGCGATCCAAGGGAAGCAAAGACCCTAATTGGGCAAATCACAGCTTTATGCTTTAAGCGATTTGAAAAAGGTAGATATCCACTGGCATTTGTCAGCATGGATAACTGTTCTCACAATGGAGATAAGCTAAAAATAGCCATAACTACAATGGCAGAGGAATGGACGAAGAAGGGCTACTTTAGTGAAGAATATCTCACTTATCTCAAAGACGAAAAGTCTGTTTCGTTCCCGCTTTCTATGATTGACAAGATTACACCAAGGCCATCAGAAGAAGTGAAAGCCATTTTAGAAAAAGATGGAGTGGAAGACGTTACTATCATTGAAACTGCCAAACATTCCTTTTCTTCTTGCTTTGTGAATGCAGAGGAGACAGGGTATTTGGTCATTGAGGATATATTCCCCAATGGAAGACCAGCCCTTGAGAAGGCCGGCACGATTTTTACAGATCGTGAAACAGTAGACAAGATAGAGAAAATGAAAGTGTGTACATGCCTAAACCCGTTACATACAGCCCTTGCCATTTATGGATGTTTACTTGATTATTCTACCATATATAGTGAAATGCAAAATCCAGTACTTAAAAAACTAATAGAGCAAATCGGATACGTAGAAGGCCTACCAGTTGTCATAGATCCTAAAATCATTGATCCTAAAGATTTTATTGACCAAGTGGTCGGAAAAAGATTACCTAATCCATATATGCCAGATACACCACAACGAATAGCAATGGATACTTCACAAAAGCTACCTGTGCGATTTGGAGAAACACTAAAGGCATACCTGAAAAAGGGTGATACAGTAGATGGACTTACCTACATTCCGCTTGTATTTGCAGGTTGGTTAAGGTACCTATTGGGAGTCAACGACCAAGGGCATCCATTTGAAATCAGCCCAGACCCGAGATTAGATGAGATGAAAAAGCATCTTGAAGGGATCAGCCTAGGTAATATTGAGGGATACCAAGACAAAATACAACCGATTTTATCAGACGAAACTATCTTTGGTGTGAATCTATATGATTGCGGATTAAGCGGAAAAGTACAAACATACTTTGAAGAGCTGACAGCAAGCGTAGGAGCAGTGAAAAATACATTAGACAAGTACGTGAAATAGCCATGGTGGAGGAAAATAAATATGAAATTAACATTTAGATGGTTTGGCGAAGGCCAAGATAGTGTTAGCTTAAAGCAAATAAGACAAATTCCCGGAATGACCGGTGTTGTAAGCGCATTGAGCGAAATTCCAGCAGGAGAAGTTTGGCCACTGGAAGAGATTAGGAAGTATAAAGAACATATCAATGCCCATGGATTGGAATTAGAAGTTATCGAAAGCGTAAATGTCCACGAAGACATCAAGCTGGGACTTCCTAGTAGGGACAAATACATCGCCAACTATGTTGAGTCGATTAAAAATCTAAGTCAGTGTGGTGTAAAGGTTATTTGCTACAATTTTATGCCTATTTTCGATTGGCTTCGCACGGATTTGGCCTATGTCATAGAAGATGGTTCTAATGTGCTACATTATGACCACAAGGACCTAGAGGGCATGGACCCAATCACACTGGTAGAGCAGACAGCAAAAGATTCTAAGGGATTCACACTACCGGGCTGGGAGCCAGAACGCCTAAAAGAGCTCAAGAATGTTCTTGCATTATATGAAAATGTAGATAAAGAAAAATTAAGAGAAAACTATAAATATTTCTTAGAAGGCATCATTCCCACCTGTGAAAAATACGGTGTGAAAATGGCTGTACACCCAGATGACCCAGCCTGGGACGTGTTTGGGATTCCACGTATTGCACATTGCAAAGAGGACTTTGACATTATCATTGGATTGGTAGATAGCCCTTGCAACGGTATCACACTTTGCACAGGATCACTGGGATCAGAGCCTAGCAATGACCTTCCAGCACTCATAAGGCATTTTGCGGGCATGAAAAAAGTTCCATTTGCCCATGTTAGGAATGTAAAACACCTAGGAGAAAAGAAATTTCAAGAGTCCTCCCATCTTTCAACAGATGGATCTCTCGACATGTATGAGATAATGAAGGCATTCTATGATACTGGATTTGATGGATATATTAGACCTGACCACGGACGTATGATATGGGATGAACAAGCAAGACCAGGGTACGGGCTATATGACAGAGCCCTTGGCGTAACATATCTAAACGGACTTTGGGAAGCGATTAAAAAGAACGATAAATAGGAGAAAACAGTATGATTTACGGACATATCACAGAACTTGAATCTGTGTCAAAGTACGCACCAGCCCTTTTAATGAGAGGGCTGAAGCATTTAGCAGAAACTGATTTTATGAGCAAAGAGCCTGGCAAATACGAGCTAGAAGGGACAGACCTCTTTGTACAGGTCATTGAAACAACTACAAAAGAATTGGAAAATGCAAAACCAGAGACCCATAAAAAATACATAGACATTCAGTTCCTTGTGCAAGGAGAAGAGCGCATAGGTTTTGGTTCACTGTCAGACAAAAACAAAGTGACAGAGGAGCTTCTAGAAGAACGCGACATTCTGTTTTTTGACAACATAGAATGTGAAAGTTTTATCAATATGAAACCAGGCAACTTTGCCGTATTTTTTCCAGATGATATGCATAGACCGGCTTGCAAAGTCAATGAGCCAATGAATATTCGCAAAGTAGTTGTTAAAGTAAAATATGACTTAATGTAGGAGTACCAATATGAAAACTGTTAAATGGGGCATGATTGGCGTAGGTGATGTGACAGAAGTAAAAAGCGGTCCTGGACTATACAAAGCTGAAAACTCTACGTTATATGCCGTAGCCAGTAGAAGCATGGACTCAGCAAAAGACTATGCAAAGAGGCATGGTGTTCCCATAGTTCACAAATCTGGAGAAGATTTAATAGCAGATCCAGAAGTAGAATGTGTGTATATTGCCACCCCACCGGCCCTACACAAGGAATATGCCTTGCTTTGCGCCAAACATAAAAAAACTGCTTACATAGAAAAGCCCTTGGCCGTCAACTATGAGGACTGCATGGAGATCAAAGAGGCCTTTGAAAAGGCAGATACAAAAGCATATGTAGCTTTTTATAGACGAGGCATGGAGAGGTTTACCAAAATCAAAGAGATGTTAGACAATCAAGAAATTGGTGATGTGCGCTTTGTGTCAGTCAATCTATATCAAAAGCCGGCACCGGAGGATCTAGACCGTGATCACCTTCCATGGAGGTTGGTTCCAGCAGTTAGCGGCGGTGGAAAATTTTTAGACATGGGTGTTCATACCATTGATATACTAAACTACTTTTTCGGTCCTTTGGAAGATATCGCCAGCCATGTTTCTAATCTAGGTGGATATTATGATGTAGAAGACACAGTAAGTATCATCTGGAAAAGCGGACATGTGCATGGTGTGGGCAATTGGTGTTTCGTAGCTGATAGAAATAAAGATGAAGTGGAAATCGTCGGTAGTGAAGGAAGAATACGCTTTGCGTTCTTCTCTGAAGGACCAATTACAATAGAAAAAGGCGAGAAAGTCACCACATTGGAGATTAAAAATCCCCAGCATGTACAACAACCATTCATTCAGAGTGTTGTAAATGATTATTTAGGCATTGGCACTTGTAATGGCAGTGTTCAAACAGCGGTAGCGGCTGGGAATGCCTGCGATATAATCCTAGAAAAATATAAAAAAGAACATGGCTATGCGTAGGAAGTATTAGAGGAGAAGAATTCGTATGAGAATCCAATTCGAAGAAATGAAAGATGTATTTAAGCAAATTCTATTAAAAAAAGGATTTGATGAAGAGACTGCAGATACTTCAGCGCAGCTGTTCACAGAAAATAGCTGTGATGGCGTTTATTCTCATGGTGTGAACCGATTTCCACGTGTGATGGAATACTTGGAAAAGGGATACATAGATGTAAAGGCAAAACCAGAGGTGATTTCATCTTTTGGGGCCCTAGAAAAATTTGATGGAAAGCTTGGAATGGGCAATGTGAATGCTAAAATTTGCATGGACAGGGCCATAGAGTTAGCCAAAAAATACGGAATAGGGTGTGTTGCATTACAAAATACAAACCATTGGATGCGTGGCGGGGCATATGGGATACAAGCTGCAAAAGCAGGGTGTGTAGGAATCTGTTGGACCAATACCCAGCCCAATATGCCAGCATGGGGTGCAAAAGACCGTAGGATTGGGAACAATCCACTTGTTATGTGCATTCCCAGTGAAAATGGCCCAGTTATAGTAGATGGAGCCATGGCACAGTTCTCTTATGGAGCGATAGAATCAGCCAAACTTGCAGGCAAACAACTTGCTGTTCCCGGGGGATTTGACGAAAATGGAGAAATGACCACTGATCCAGTGGCTATAGAAAAAACTTGGCGTGTACTTCCTATAGGCTTTTGGAAAGGCTCAGGATTTTCAATGGTTATGGACTTAATCGCCTCCTCTCTTTCAGGTGGTAATTCTACCACAGATATAGGAAAAATGACAAAAGACGAGTATGGTCTTTGCCAAATGTTCATCGCTATCGATGTGACCACGGTGGCAGGGAAAGAGTTCTTACAGGCAAAGGTCGATGATGTTTTGGCAGACGTAAAAGACTCAGAATTAACAGAAGGGACAAAGGAGATTTTGTACCCTGGCGAGCGTAGCAGTAGGACTAGAAAAGAAAATTTGAAAGATGGTATTCCAGTAAATGATCAAATCTGGGAGAAAATCACCTCAATGCTTTAAAAGTAAGAAAGGGCATAGAAAGGAAAACTTATGAAAAAAAATAATCCATTAAAGCCTTTAAATGAAGCCGTTTTAGTCGGTGAGAAGTGGGTCATTATCTTTGGCTTTACAGCTATGCTTATTTTAGGCTTACTACAAATTGTACTACGAAAAATTGGCTATCCAATTCCATGGGTAGAGCCTGTGATGCTATACGTGTTCATTTGGACAAGCATGCTAGCCATGAGCTTTGCCACAGCAAAAGGATCTCACTTTAAAATGGAGATGTTGACAGAAAGGCTAAGTCCAAAGGGGCGAAAAACCATACGTATAATCGTAAATTTAATTATACTTTTCTTCGGGATTTTCATTGTATTTTATGGTATGCAAAATGCAATTATGAATCTAGGACAAAGGATGATGGCATTGCCTTTTAGTATGTTCGTGCCAAAGCTGTCTGTGCCAATTGCATTTTCACTTTCAATCGTGCATGCACTTTCAAACTTAATTGATTTGCTACAAGAAAACGAAATAGTAAAAGTGGAGGTGATGGATTAATGGTAGCATTTGTATTATTAGGCGTATTTTTACTTTTGATGATTATTGAAGTACCTATTGCCTATTGTCTAGCACTATCTGCACTGTCAGCGCTTTTAGTAGCAGGCAATGCAGGACCAATCATCATCGCACAGCAGATGTATAACTCAACAGACTCATTTGGACTACTTGCCATTCCATTTTTTATCTTAGCCGGTGGGATCATGGAACACGGTGGCATGTCTGAACGTTTAATCAGATTTGCAAGTGACCTTGTAGGTCATATTAAAGGCGGTATTGCCAACGTAGCTGTAATGGCGGCCTTGTTTTTTTCTGGTATTTCAGGATCAGCAGCGGCAGATACAGCAGCGGTAGGTAGCGTATTAATTCCAGCCATGAAGAAAAAGGGCTATGGAAAAGATATAGCCTGTTCTGTAATGGCCAGTGCGGGCGCACTTGGTATCGTTACACTTCCTAGTGTACCTAAGATTTTGCTAGGAGCCACTGCTAGTATTTCGGTAGGTCGTCTATTCTTAGGAGGCGTTATTCCAGGAATCATGATTGCCATTGCACTTATGATTACCAACTACTTCTATGCCAGAAAAAGAAACCTTCCAGTGGAGCCAAAAGCCACTATGAAAATGAGAGTATTTTCATTCAAAGAGTCATTTTGGGCCTTGTTTACAATCGTAATCATCCTAGGCGGGATTATGTCAGGTTTATTTTCTGCCACAGAGGCCGCCATGGTAGCCGTGGTATATGCTATTTTCGTTGGAAAGTTCATATATAAAGAGTTTAAATTTAGCCAAATGCCACAAATCATTGTATCCTCAGCAATCACAACAGGTGTAGTTGTTATCTGTATTGCTATGGCCACCAGCTTTGCATGGATTATGACAAATGAACAAATTCCAGGAATGATGACAAATGCGTTACTTTCTGTCTCAGATAATAAATATATAGTACTATTGCTTATCAACGTATTGATGCTGTTCTTAGGCACTGCCCTTGACATCACACCAGTTATTATCATTACAGTACCAATCGTAATGCCAATTATCAACCAACTAGGCATAGACCCAGTACACTTTGGTATTATGACCATTGTCAACATGGCCATAGGCCAGATGTCGCCACCTACGGGGGCATCCTTGTTCGTGGCCACCAGTATAGCGGAGGTATCGGTTGTAAAAATTATTAGGACATTCTCCGTATACATGTTTGCCATGTTCGTAATATTATTGCTTGTTACATTCTTCCCTATTTTCTCAACATTCCTACCAGATTTGGTAATGGGAAAATAGCATACCAGTTATTAAATGCAAATGCATTTAAATAAAAAGAAGATAATTTCCAAGGAGGAAAAAAATCATGAAAAAGACTAAATTTTTAGCGCTAGCACTAGTAGCAGTGATGGGATTATCACTTGCAGCGTGCAGCAAGCCTGCTGATACTACAGGAGATGTAGCCACTACACCAACGGATCCAAAAGTAGAATTCAGCATGGCTACTACACTAAACCCTGATCACCCAGCGGCACAAGCCCTACAGTTCTTTGCGGATAAAGCGTTAGAGAAATCTGGCGGATCTGTGGTTCTAACCCTGTTCCCTAACAGCCAACTTGGTGGGAACAACGAGATCATTGAAAGCTGCAAATCAGGTACTGTAAACATTATGCCTATGGCTAACGTTTCAGGACTAGGACAGTTCTCAGCAAAAGCTTCTGTTATTGGACTTCCTTATGTGTTCCAAGATGAGAATCATCTTCACAAAGCCATTGACGGAGAAGTTGGACAAATCATCAATGAAGACCTTAAAGCAAACGGGTTCAAAGTTCTTTACTGGGTAGATGGTGGATTTAGAAGTGTAATCACTAAAGACAAGCCAATTGCAACAACTAAAGATCTTAAAGGCCTAAGAATCAGAGTACAACCAAATGAAGTTGCTACAAACACCCTAAATGCTATGGGAGCTGCTGCTGTAGGAATGAACCAAGGTGATGTATACAGCGCACTTGAGCAAAAAATGCTTGATGGATGGGAAAATAACCCACAGACACTTCTTTCTTTAAAACTATATGAAGTTTCTAAAGCATTCTCTTTCACAAATCACTTCACAGCACCTGACCTTGTAGTTATGAACGCTGCCATGTTCGACAAGTTAACAGACAATCAAAAGAAAGCTCTTGAAGAAGCAGCACTAGAAGCACAAGCGTTCCAAAGAGATCTATGGGCAAAATCTACTTCTGAGACAATCGAAGAGCTTAAAGGTCTTGGTGTAACATTTACTGATGTTGCGGACCTTACTCCATTTGTTACAGCTACCCAATCAGTGCGTGATAACTGGGGTAAAACAAACGGAACTGAACTTCTAGAAAAAATTGAAGCAGCTAAAAACTAGTTAAAGGATACATACATGAAAGCAGTAATTATTGATAGCCCTAACCAAGTGGCTTTCAAAGAAATACAGGCACCAGAGCTAGAAACAGGAAAAGCCATTGTAAAGATTAAATCAATGGGAATCTGTGGATCAGATATCGGAGCCTTTAGAGGGACCAATGTTCTCGTTACATACCCGCGTGTTATCGGCCATGAACTGGCTGGTGAGATTGTTGAGGTGGGCGAGAATACATTGGGGTTAAAAATTGGGGATAGGGTGATTGTAGAGCCATACCTATCGTGCGCCCACTGTTACCCATGCTCTATTGACAGAACAAACTGCTGCGAAGATGCAAAATGCATTGGTGTACATGTAGATGGAGGAATGGCTGAACTTTACAGCCATCCAATTCATTTATTGCACAAAATGCCAGATGCCATGACCTTTGAGCAGGCCGCCATGGTAGAACCATTGGCTATTGCATTACAAGGTCTTCACCGCGGAGCAGTAAAAGAAGGTGAACATGTTGCCATCATTGGAGCAGGCGCCATTGGAATGCTCTCGGCGTTAGCCGCTAAGGCTGCTGGTGCGGAGCCGATTCTTTTAGATGTAGTGGATGAAAGACTTGATTTTGCTAAAAATTTAGGCGTAGTTCACACAGTAAATGTGGCCACCCAGGATGCCGTAGAAAAAATAAGTGAGATTACGAACGGAAGAATGGCAGAACTTGTCATCGAAGCTTCGGGAGCAAACCAAGCTGTCAGGGCGACCATTGACTACGTTTCAAATGCTGGTCGCATCATTCTAACAGGATGGCCAAAAACAGAAGTACCACTTCCAACTTTTGCGATTACGAAAAAAGAAATTGATATTAGAGGATCAAGGCTGAGCAAGCGTTTTCCACAATCAATCGAACTGGTGTCTACTGGTAAAGTAGATGCACTGGGCGTAGTAAGCAAAAAGATAAAAATGGAAGAAATTCCAGAACATGTTATCGAACTTTCGGAACATCCAGAAAGATACTTGAAAATAATTGCGCTTAGCTAATTGTTTTCATAATCCTCCTAGGGCTTCCCTAAGTACAATAGGGAAGCCCTTTTTTTAAAAGGATATTGGACAGAAAGAGGTAGAAATGGATATTAGATATTCTGCAAATCAAAGAGACGTTAAACGATATACTACCCAGGAACTAAGAGACGAATTTCATATAGGGAATTTGTATAAAGACGATGAAGTAGTGACTGTATATTCTCATGTTGACCGAATGGTTACTATTGGTATAATGCCAGTAAAAGAAGTGCTACCAATTGACAAGGGCACAGATATTTGGGAGAACTTTGGCACAGATACATTCTTTGAGCGTAGAGAGGCGGGATTCTTTAATCTTGGCGGGCAAGGGGCTTGTATTGTAGACGGCAAAGAGTATGAAATGGGTAAGAAGGACTGTATTTATATTACCCAAGGTACGAAAGAAGTATTATTTAAGAGTATTGATCCTGCCAATCCAGCAAGATTTTATGGCGTTTCTGCGCCAGCACATTGTGCATATGAAACAAAATTTATTTCCATTGAAGATGCGGCAAAACGGCCTATTGGTAGCGAGGAGACTAGCAACAAACGTGTGATTAACCAGTTTATTCACCCAGAAGTGCTAAAGACATGTCAACTTTCTATGGGGCTGACTAGCCTTGAAACTGGTAACGTGTGGAACACAATGCCAGCCCATACACACGAAAGGCGTATGGAAATTTATACATATTTTGATATTCCAGAAAATAATGTTGTTGTTCATCTAATGGGAGAGCCGACAGAGACACGTCATTTGGTCATGAACAACTTTGATGCTGTGATTTCGCCAAGCTGGAGTATTCACTCAGGTTGTGGTACATCAAGCTATTCTTTCATTTGGGCCATGGGCGGAGAGAATCAAGCATTTGATGATATGGATCATTGCAATACAATAGAACTTAGATAGACATTAAAAATATCAATGGAGGAGAAAATTCATGAGTGATATTATAAATAGAGTCGCCAGTCTTGGTGTAGTCCCAGTCATAAAAATTGATGATGTCAATGATGCAGTACCACTGTGCAAAGCCTTGGCAGACGGGGGCATTGACATAGCCGAGATTACATTTAGAACAGAGGCAGCAGAGGAAAGCATTAAAAGGGTAACAGCCGAGCTTCCAGAAATATTAGTGGGAGCAGGTACGATTATCAATCGAGAGCAGCTTGAAAGAGCCCATAAAGCAGGGGCACAGTTTATTGTATCCCCAGGACTTAGTGTAGATGTGGTAAAGCGTTGCAATGAATTGGGATTGCCAGTATTCCCAGGGTGTGTTACACCAACGGAGATCATAACGGCCCTATCCCTAGGTGTAGAGATTATTAAATTCTTCCCAGCCGAAAACTATGGCGGGCTAAAGACAATGAAAGCATTAGCAGGACCATTCCCACAGGTGAAATTCATTCCCACAGGTGGTGTGAGTGCGGGCAATTTAAAAGAGTATTTAGAATTTGGTAAAGTAGTAGCCTGCGGTGGAAGCTGGATGGTCAGTAAAGATTTGGCTGAGACTACAAAGCTTTCAAAAGAAGCAATAGATATAGTTAAGGGGGTAAGAAAATGAAAACAGTAGTTACTTTTGGAGAGGTGATGCTTAGATTAAAGTCACCGGGGTTTGAAAGATTTTTCCAATCACCAAGCTTAGAAGCTACATTTGGCGGCGGAGAGGCAAACGTAGCAGTATCTGTTGCGAATTATGGACTTCCAGCTAAATTTGTCACAGTTCTTCCTAAAAATGACATTGGAGATGCTTGCGTAGGGGAAGTGAGAAGATTTGGCGTTGATACATCAGATATATTGAGAAAAGACGGAAGAATTGGGATTTACTTCCTTGAAACAGGATCTAACCAAAGACCCTCCAATGTGATTTACGACAGAGAAGATTCTCTGATTTCACAAGTAAAACCTGGTGATATTAACTGGAAAGAAGTTTTGAAAGATGCAGGGTGGTTTCATATTACAGGAATCACGCCATCTCTTAGCCAAAATGCAGCAGACGCATCTATTGAGGCGGTAAAGGCGGCAAAAGAAATGGGACTTACTGTGTCATGTGACTTGAATTTTAGAGCCAAACTTTGGAAATATGGTAAGACGGCACCAGAAGTTATGAATGAGTTATTTAAATATGTAGACATTGGTATAGCCAACGAAGAGGATTGCCAAAAATCATTAGGTATTAAATCAGACCAAAAAGTGGAAGAAGGTAGCCTAAGTGAAAATGCATACGAAGACCTTTCAAATAAAGTGCTAGCCCAGTTCCCTAATCTAAAAGCCATCGCCATAACCCTAAGAGAGAGCAGAAGTGCCGATGTGAATGGTTGGGCGGCTTGCATTAACGATAGAAAAGAATTTTATGTGAGTAGAAAATACGAGATCACTGATATGGTAGACCGTGTAGGCGGGGGAGACTCTTTCGGCGGCGGATTGATATACGGCATGCTCACTTATGAAGATACGAAGAAAGCTTTAGAATTTGCAGTAGCAGCCAGCTGCCTAAAACATACAATCAATGGCGACTTTAATAGAGTTAAAGTGTCTGAAGTAGAAAAACTTATGTCAGGAGACGGATCCGGTAGGGTACAGCGGTAGTATAGCAACAAATGGAGGGATTATGAGCACATTGTTTATGGATGAAAATTTTTTGCTTAAAAGTGAAACGGCTAGAACGTTGTATCATGATTATGCAAAGCACATGCCCATTTTTGACTACCACTGCCACTTAAATCCAAAGGATATTGCAGAGGATGCCAAATTTAGTGACATGGCCCAGGTTTGGCTTGGCACAGATCACTATAAATGGCGGCTTATGCGGGCAAATGATGTAGAAGAAGATGAGATTACAGGAAAAGCTGAGGGACTAACGAAGTTCAAAAACTATGCAGCTGTTCTGCCAAAAGCCATAGGTAATCCACTGTATCATTTTTCCCATTTGGAGCTTAAAAACTACTTTGGGTTTGAAAAGCCTTTGTCACCAGAGACGGCAGATGAGGCCTGGGGTATTTGTAATGAAAAACTAGGGCAACTGTCAGTTCGTCAGATTCTAAAAGATTCAAATGTAAAGGCGCTTTGCACCACAGACGATCCCATAGACACCTTAGAGTGGCATAAACAGATCAGGGAGGATGAATCTTTCCAAGTGAAGGTCTTACCCACCTTTAGACCAGATAGGGCCTTAAATATAGAAAAAAGCGAATTCTGCGACTATATTGCACGGATATCAGAGGCAAGTGGTGTTAAAATATCTTCCTTAGAGAGCCTAAAGGAAGCGTTGCTGAAGACTATGGATCATTTTACAGCCCATGGCTGTATCATCTCAGACCATGGCATTGCGTATCCATTTTTTCGCCAAGGAGACGCAAAAGCTGTATTTGACAGGGCCTTAGCGGGAAAACAATTAACATGGGAAGACGTTGAAATCTATAAGACGGACTTAATGCTATTCCTGGGGAAAAGCTACCATGAGAGAAATTGGACCATGCAGCTTCACTACAATGTACAGCGCAATGTCAATACTAAGCTTTTTAATACCATCGGTGCAGATGTAGGCGGAGATTGCATCAGCACAAAAGAAGGAAGCACCAAGATCACAGCATTTCTTGATGGGTTATCCAAAGAGGAGAGACTTCCAAGGATGATTTTGTATTCGTTAAACCCTGGTGACGATCCACTCTTTGCCTGTATCTCCGGATGCTACTCGAATGTACGTATGGGTACAGCATGGTGGTTCAATGACACTAAGGTAGGCATGGAGTCTCAAATGACTACCCTTGCCAGCATGAGCCTTTTTGGCAATTTCCTCGGAATGCTAACAGACTCACGTAGTTTTCTATCCTATGCCCGTCATGAATACTTCCGTAGACTGCTCTGCAACCTCATAGGCCAATGGGTGGAAAACGGAGAATACCCAAATGACCCCAAATCCCTAAAACAACTTGTAGAGGACATTTGCTACAACAACGCATGTGACTTCCTAAGGCTATAAGCAATTACAATTATCCAATTAAAGAAGATGACCGATTGGTCATCTTCTTTAATCTTTACTCAATATAATCAGCAAATCCCCGCTGGATTTGTTTACTACGGCAGTATCAGTGACAAATTCATTGCTAACACCAAGGGATTGGTATCGATGCAATGTAGCGTCTTGAAGGGGATATTTTAGCCCAGCCAATGTGATTCCTTTAACAATGTCCGAAATAGCCACTAGAGAGAGAATTTGCCCTGGTTTTCCATGAACCACGGTAGTTTGCTCCGCGGCTAGGAACATGGTGTTGTTATCGTCGATAATCTTGCCAAGAGCCCCACGGGACTCAATATAGGATAGCAAGAAAATATTTGAAAGGGTATGATCTAATCTGCTTCCCGTCACACCAAAGAGCAATAGCTCCATACAACCTCGTTTAATTGCTACATCTACGGCTAGATGGGAGTCAGTCATGTTTTTCTCTGGTGGAAAGGCCATTAGCTCCAAACCACTTTTTTTATAGGATTCGAGCAATGGCTCTGGAATCGAGTCAAAATCGCCTAGCACAATGCCAGGTGATATATTAACAGCTTCTAAATGCCTAGCACCCCCGTCACAGGATATGATCAGGTGGCATTGAGATAGCATCATAGCTAGATTTTTATAGTCGGATATAGCCCCGTTGGCAACAATTGCGCATCTCATGTTACTTCACCGTATAAGTGCCTTTTACCATAACCCAAGCATCTTCTGAGTTACTGATTTTAATGCCTCTACCATCCTCTTTTGGGATAAGGATAAGATGATTTTTTGGAACAGCAATACCCTGTCTTAAATCTTTTCCGGCAGTAACATCAGCAATTCCATTTTTATCAAACTCAATGGCCGTTGCGGCGCCAGAACGCAAAATTAACTCTGTACCTTCACCACCCAAAAGTGTGGCTTTAGCAGGAACCAATATAGGTGTAAATGTGCTGGCTGAACCACTATTGCTAGACGTCTTGCTATCTATGTAAGATTTTAACTCATTCATCTTAGTATCTAAATAACTCTTGCTGATCAACGGGTCTGTATCTGAACCTGCAGCCCCTATGGTGAAAACCATGCTGACTAATGCAATCAACAAAAATAGAACACCTAAAAAAGTTTTTCTTCTGTGCTTCATGATAAATTCCTCCTAAGTTTATTACTAATTATAATCTACAAATATTTGTCATAGGAAATTATATTCAATTAAAAATCGATTAATCCTAGACTTATGGAAAGGGCATTGTGCACCTTGTCTAGTGTATCCTCACTGACGTGACCGATTTTTTCTTTCAATCTTTTTTTGTCAACTGTCCTAACTTGTTCTAATAATACCACAGAATCTTTGTTTAGACCATTGCCTAATGCGCCGATTTCTACATGAGTAGGAAGTTTTGCTTTATTAATCTGTGATGTGATGGCTGAAATAATCACTGTTGGGCTATATTTGTTCCCGACATCGTTTTGAATGATTAGTACAGGCCTAAGTCCCCCCTGTTCAGAGCCGACTACAGGACTTAAATCGGCAAAGAAAATATCGCCTTTCTTAATTACCAAGTTTACTCACTCTCCGCTAAAAATTTTTCATAATTGTCTAAATATTCGGCATATTCACTGAATCCTTCTTCGGAAAGAGTCGTATTAATAATCCCCATATCCCTGTATCCGTTTTCCATAAGCCCGTAGGCTTGCTCAGTAGTATCTAGGCCGCAAATTGCAGCTAAATCAAGTTTGGATGCAGGTATCATTTTGTTTCTCCCATGTGCTATTTGCGTGGGCAAATATCGTTTATCAAAGCGTTAAATCAATACATACGCATACCTAGGGAAGAACGAAGTTCATATACCAGAAAAAGTTTTATGAATATTATCCCTAGATTTGAAATATATATACTGTTATTATATACATTTTTACGAAAAGTGTCAATTTGAAATTAGTGGAAAAACCGGACAAACTCATTCAAATTACAACAATGTTACGGATAAGTTAACCAGAGGTTACATAAAAGTAGTTCTTTACGTAGGGAGAAAATTGGATTAGAATATATAGTATATGTTTTCTTATAGAAATACTAGGGGTGTTTATGCAGAAACGAATTAAAATTCTTGGAATACCAGTAGACAAAGTTAATTTTGGACAAGCGCTAGATGTTTTTCATGTAATGATGAATACAGATGGCTGTGATATTATCGTCACGCCCAATTCAGAAATCATTGAGAGCGCAACAAAAGACCCAGAGCTAGCGAAGGTGATTGAGTCGGCTTCACTGGTTGTGCCTGATGGCATAGGGGTTGTATATGCATCCAGAATAATAGGAGAGCCACTGGAAGAACGGGTGCCAGGAATTGAGCTTTTAGATCAAATTTTTAACTCGCTAAACCAATCAAAGGGCTCTGTATTCTTTTTTGGTGGCAAACCAGGCATAGCGAAAAAGGCGGCAGAAAAAACATTAGAAAAATACCCCAATATTAAAATAGTAGGTACAAGAGATGGGTATTATAAACCTGAAGAAGAATCTGGTATAATAGAGAGTATTAATAATTCAGGGGCAGAATTTTTATGTGTAGCGTTAGGTGCGCCCAAGCAAGAAAAATTTATGTACAAATACAAGGGAACGCTTTGTGTGAAGGCAGCTATGGGTATTGGTGGAAGCCTTGATGTGATTTCAGGAGAAGCGAAAAGGGCCCCCAAGTTCTATTGTGACCATGGACTAGAGTGGCTATATCGATTGATAAAACAGCCAAGTAGGTTTATTAGAATGCTGGCACTGCCGAAATTCATGATAAAAGTAATAATAAGAGGGAAAAGAACTTAATTTTTCCAATAAACAAAGGAGAGTTTAAAATGGCACTAGAACCAAATTATAACGCCATTGAAGAGGCAGCAAAAGAGATTAGAATTGGAATAATTCGCTCAGTACACGCTGCGGCTTCAGGGCACCCAGGTGGATCTCTTTCTGCGGCGGATATTGTAGCTGCATTATATTTTCATCAAATGAATATTGATCCTAAGGATCCGAAAAAGGCAGATAGAGATAAATTTGTCCTGTCAAAAGGCCATGCGGCTCCTGTGCTATATGGTGCTCTTGCCGAAAAAGGATACTTTGGGAAAGAAAAGCTCACAGAACTTCGCAAAATGGGTTCTATCATGCAAGGCCATCCAGATATGAAAAAAATTCCAGGTGTAGAAATGTCTACAGGGTCATTGGGCCAAGGATTTTCGGTATCAGTGGGTATGGCTCTTGCCAACAAGTTAGACAAAAAACCAGGTAGGGTGTATACATTACTTGGCGATGGGGAGCTACAGGAAGGCATCGTGTGGGAGGCAGCCATGTCTGCGTCTCATTATAAACTATCGAATTTAACAGCAATCATAGACTACAATGGTCTGCAAATCGACGGCAAAAACGATGATGTAATGACCGTAAAGCCAATTGACGAAAAATTTAAAAGTTTTGGCTGGAATGTGATACAAATAGATGGACATAACTTAGAAGAGATTGTTTCTGCATTTGACCAATCGGTTAGCTTTGTGACAGGTCCTACAGCCATAGTGGCAAAAACAATTAAGGGAAAAGGCGTTTCTTTTATGGAAAACCAAGCTGGATGGCATGGCAAAGCACCAAGCGATGCAGAAGCCAAAATGGCAGTAGAAGAGTTAGGAGGTACTTGGTAATGGCAGATAAAATCGCAACAAGGCAAGCTTACGGCGAAGTGCTAGCCCAACTAGGTGAATTTAATCATGATATAGTAGTCCTTGATGCAGATCTTTCTAAGTCAACGATGACAGTGGAATTTTCTAAGAAATTCCCTGAAAGATTTATCAATATGGGTATCGCAGAACAAAATATGTATGGCGTAGCGGCAGGACTTGCGGCTTCAGGGAAAACTGTTTTTGCAAGCACTTTTGCTATGTTTGCGGCAGGTAGGGCATTTGAGATTATTAGAAACTCAATAGGATATACAAAACTTAACGTAAAAATATGTGCCACCCACGCAGGGATCACAGTGGGTGAGGACGGAGCGAGCCATCAAGCCATAGAAGATTTAGCTTTGATGAGAGCCATACCAGGCATGATTGTCCTAAATCCATCCGATGCGGTCTCTACGAAAGAGCTTATTAAAGAAGCATCTCAAATCAATGGACCTGTCTATGTTAGACTTGGAAGATTAGGTGTGCCTGTTTTATACGGACCAGAGCACAACCTAGAAATAGGAAAAGGCATGGAGCTGAGAGCTGGTAAAGACTTGACTATTATCGCTACAGGCATCATGGTAAACGAGGCGCTAAAAGCAGCGGAAATTTTGGCAGAAAAGGGAAAAACTGTACGCGTGATCGACATGCATACAATAAAACCCCTTGACGAGGAGATTATCATCAAGGCGGCAAAAGAAACCGGAGGCATCATAACCGCAGAGGAGCATACAATTGTTGGCGGACTAGGATCAGCTGTAGCTGAGGTATTAAGTCAGAAACAACCAACCAAGATGAAAATAGTGGGTATAAACGATACATTTGGTGAATCTGGAAAACCGGACCAGTTAATGGAAAAATATGGACTCACTGCACAGCATTTGGTTGATGCAGCACTGACTTTTTAAAAAGTTTTAGAAAATGAGAATATTCTGTCCTCCTCTTTCATATTTTTGACTATATACAAGACAAGGTATGAAAAAGGGGGAAATTATAGTGAGATTACCAAGACCTAAGTTATCTAAAAAACAATTTAAAGTAGCGCTAGGTGCCATAGTAGTTATTGCAGTAGTGGCAGTGGGCGTTAACTTTTTTAAAGGTGATGCTAACGTGAAATTCAATGCACTAGCAGAAGAGCAGTATCCACCGCAGCTTGCGCAAGAAATCATTCCAGAGTACAAACAGATGGAAAGAGCATTGGCCTGCGTAGTAGAGGATAAAATCTACGTTATCGCAACGAGAGGTGAAAAACCAACAGCAGGTTACGAAATCGCCATTGATAAGATGAAGTTAACAAAAGAGGGTGAGACTACAAAACTATTGGTGTATGCTACATTTACAGATCCGCAGCCAGGCGCAGCATTGGCACAAACACTATCATATCCAATACAAGTAGCACAAGTTCAACTTGACACACTCCCATCAGAAATAGAATTAAAGGTTCAATACGCAGATTAATGAAAAAACACGCTATTATACCAGTATTTATGCCTCACGAAGGCTGTCCCAATGATTGCGTATTTTGCAATCAGAAAAAAATAACAGCACGCACAAAGCCTCTTGAAAAAGAGGCTATTTGCTGTATGGTGGAAAGCTATATGAAGACTATAGAGGGCAGAGGCATTGAGACAGTTGAGATGGCGTTTTTTGGGGGGAGCTTCACAGGCATACCCATAGAAACCCAACGAAAATACCTTGAAATAGCAAGAGGATATAAAGACAGGGGCGTAATACATAAAATCAGACTTTCAACAAGACCAGATTATATTAACAAAGAAATACTGGATTTTTTGAAAGAATATAAAGTGGACATTATAGAACTAGGCGTTCAGTCAATGGATGATGAAGTGCTGCGCTTGTCAAAACGCGGACATAGTAGCGACCATGTATATAAGGCCTCAGCCCTAATCAAAGAATACGGTTTTGTCCTAGGTATACAGCTCATGACGGGACTCCCTGGTGACTATACCCCAAAACAGGTTTTCCAGGGACAATCAATTGGGGACGGTTCTAGATTAAAGTCCATTTGGTCAGCAAAAAAAGTTGCGGATGAAATCAGGCCAGACATTGCCCGAATTTATCCGACTATGATTATAAAAGAAACTGAGCTAGCGGACATGTTTGAAGAAGGCTCCTACAAGCTGTGGGGCCTTGGGGAATCTGTCCAATGTGTGAAAGAAATGGTTAAAATTCTTAGAGCAGCAAATGTAGATGTGATCAGGATAGGACTAAAAAGTACAGATAACATTAATAACGATGAAGATGTAGTAGGAAATAACTTCCACCCAGCTTTTAGGCAGTTGGTAGAAGGCGAAATCGCAAAAGAATGGCTTGAGTGCTACGTTGTGGAGATTAGTGAAAAAGCAGGATTTTCATTTAGAACCGTCCCCACTTGCTGTTCGGAAGGTCAGCAAACTATAGTGAGTTATGCCAATGACAAATCTTTTTCCAATCTCATTGGGCATAAGGGTGTAAATAAGATATATTTTAGAGAGAAATATAGGAACTTTCAGTTTGTATATAAAGTGGACAACCATTTATCAGATAACCAGTTTAGATGTGAAATAGGGGGATAGCAGGATGATGAGGACAATTGTTTGGTTTATAAAGTTTTGGGTATATTTGATGAAAATGATACCTGATATGAAAAAAGTAGAAAAGTTGGACAAGCAAGGTGATATTGTAGCCCGAGATGAGATAGTGAATACAGAAGTGAGGATGTGGGCACAAGCCATGATCCAAAATGCGGGGATTACAGTCAATGTCACAGGTCTAGAAAATATCCCCGACAAGCCAGTTGTATTTGTAGCCAACCACCAGGGCAACTTTGATATTCCGCTATTGCTAGGGTACCTAGAAAAACCTATGGGGTTTGTAGCTAAAGTTGAGATATTAAAGCTCCCGTTGATCAGAACATGGATGAAATATTTGAATTGTATTTTCATAGATAGAAAAAATACCCGTCAGAGTATTGCAGCGTTAAACGGTTCTTCAAAACTTTTAGACCAAGGCTACTCTCTAATGATTTTTCCAGAAGGCACTCGTAGCAAGGGCGGAGAGATGGGAGAGTTCAAGCAAGGTGCTTTTAAAATGGCATTCAGTGGTGGATATCCAATCGTTCCACTGGTAATAGACGGTACATACAAAGCCATGGAAGCCAATGGAAACAAGATTAAACCGGCCACTGTGAATCTAAAAGCTTTGCCACTAATCGAGACATCTGAGTTAGACAAAGCCGCCCAAAAGGCATTAAATGACAAAGTCAGAGAAATGATAAAAAAAGAATTGTAAGTGTTGTTGGGGACAGTTCTAAATTGATGACCTTTCGGTCAGCAATTTAGAACCGTCCCCTTTTGCATATAAATTACATTTTTTCTATTGTGGGGTTTACATTCCAGTACTCTTTCAAGGCGTTATATTCAGCCAGGGCTTTTGTCTTGGCTTTTTTAGTTTTAACAGCACGAATCATAATGTTTTTGGCAGTATGCTCTAGGCTGGTAAATTCTATCATACTTATATCATAGCCCACAGACTCTAACTTTAGTGTGCGAAGGGAATCTGTCAGCAATGCAGAGAACCGTTCTTTTAGTATGCCGTGTTTGAACATGGCGTCGTGGAGACTGTTTTTAATTTGCCCGTTGATTTCATGTTGGCAGCAGGGCACAGATAGTATGACAGAGGCATTCCATTTTACGGCATTGATTAGTGCATAATCTGTAGCCGTATCGCAAGCATGTAATGTTACCACCATGTCTACCGTGTGACTAGAATCAGAAAGTGTATAATCGGCAATATCACCCATCATAAAAGACAAATTATCATAGTGTAAGGCTTTTGCCACTTCTGAACAAAAGCTTATAACATCCTTTTTTAAGTCTAGGCCTAACACTTCTATATTGTAATGATGAATCACGTGTAGATAATGATAAAGAGCAAAGGTCAGATATGCCTTTCCACAGCCAAAATCTATGATTCTAAGCGGTTTATTGTCATCTTTAGGCAAAGCATCCACAACGTCATCAACAATCTCTAAAAAGCGGTTTATTTGCCTAAATTTTCCGTAGTGAGCCTTTAGCACCTTTCCATCCTTAGACATAACGCCTAAATGAACAAGAAAGTCACAGGGGATGCCATCTGGAATAATGTACTGCTTGGTGCGATTGTGTGACAGCACTTGTGGTTGCTTAGTTGGAGGCTTTTTTATAATTTTCAGATTGTCTGGTTTGTTTGCTAACACTTGATAATCAGCCTCTGTGCTAAAGATAGTGACTTGCTTAAAATTAGAGTTTAAATGATTTTCAATGTAGCATGGGATATCAGAGGTATTATCGTCGGAGAAATTTTGATGAGTCACCTTTGTACCAATAAACTGCTCCGCTTGAAAGCAAACCTCGCCGTCCAAAAGAATAGGCCTAAAAACAATTTTATTACACTCCTGTGCCTTTTTCCGTTTATCGCTCAGGACAATTTGGATTAGAGACCTATTGGTCAGCAAAGTCTGAATCAGAGTCAGTAGTTTTTCCATTTCGGGATCCTTTCTTATCAACAATCTCTAAAATCATATACGCTACGGCAGCGATTCCGCATAGGCCGCCGATTAGCAGCCATGACTGTGGCATTGTATGACCTACCAAATAATATCCAATGAGAACGGGACCTAGCGCACGACCGGCGTTGCCAACCACGTCTACAATAGACTGAAACCTTGCCCTGTGCGTAACGGGTGTATGATTGGCAATATAAACCCCCATATTGGTAGCGGACAAAACCTCTCCCGTCGTCCATATAAAAGTAAAGAACATAAATCCAGCCAGCGTATGAGTAAAGGCAAACATGGCAAATCCGACCGCAAAGAATACAGAGGCTATGGCAATGTTTATGATGGCACTGAACCGCTTTGTAGCAACAACAATGACAGCGGTGAATAAAACCACCACCAAGCCATTTAATGCACACATAAATCCATAATACTTTGCACCTTGATCAATACCAAAGACAGCTTCTGCATGAAGAGGCAGCAAGAACCCTGTTTGCGCATAAGAAAAGGCTAGTAAGATATCAATTAAGATAAAGGCTAACAAAACAGGTCTGCTCAGAAGGGCGGATATAACCGATTTTGATTCTGACGCTTCCGACAATCGAGTTTCATCGGCGTTGATTTGCTCAATATTTTCTTTTGTTGGCGTGGTGTCTGGAATGAATAAAAAAACGATAATCATGGCACCTAAACCGGTAAGGGCATCACCCCAAAACAGCCAAGGAGTATATTTGACAAAAAGGAGCCCAGCGAAAAGGGGGCCAATGGCAACGCCTAAATTCATTCCTAGATAGATGAGGGACATTGACTCTCTACGATTGCTAGGCGTGGTTAGATCCATAGTCATGGCAGAGATGATAGGACCAATCATACCAAAAAAGAATTCTGCAGCAATACATACGTAAACCACATGAATTGTATTCCCAAGAAATCCACAGCTAAATATGAGCAAATTGGCAAGTAGCATGGATACCATATAGATGTTCTTACGTTTAAACTTGTCTGCCAGTTTTCCACCAATCATAGCAGAGGGAATAAAAGTTATGGCCATCAGCAAAAAATATTTTCCTATTTCTACCTCAGTTAGTCCTAGCCTCGCGCTCATAAACAAAGCTAAAAATGGATGAACAAAGAATCCGATACTGTTGACAATTCGTGCCATAACCAAGATATAAATGTTTCGAGGTAGACCTCGATATTGTGAAATGAAGTTCAAGTGTATCACCTGTCTTTCCGGCTATTATTCCAATGAACTTATAAACCTATATGACCGATTGGTCAACTAATCGTTTCCTGCATGGGCTACAGTATTTTCCTCATGGCTAGAACCCTTCTTATCTACAACGTCTAAAATCACATAGGCTATTAAGGCAATAAAGCAAAGTACGCCCGTCAAAATCCATGCGTTAGGTATTGTATGCCCAACCAAGTAAGCACCAATAATGGCAGGACCTATGGCACGACCGGCCCCTCCAATAATATCGCAGATAGATTGAAAACGCGCTCTGTGGGTGACGGGGGAGTGGTTAGCAATATAAACACCCATATTTGTGGCAGATAAGATTTCGCCTACTGTCCATATAGCCGTGAAGAATAGAAATGGTCCCAATGTCTTTGTAAAAGCAAACATACCAAAACCGACAGCAAAGAAGCCTGCGGCAAGAACCATGTTCCAAATCGCACTAAATCGTTTTGTAAGAACGACGATTATCACTGTGAGAAGAACGACGACAGCACCGTTAAGTGCCATGGCATATCCATAAAACTTAGCACCTTCTGCTATACCAAAAAGTTCCTTTGCTTGTAGAGGCATCAAGAATCCCGTTTGAGAATATGCCAACGAAAGTAGGATATCAATAATGGCAAAAGACAAGAGTACTGGTCGTTTAAGCAGAGCTTTAAATACAGAGCCACTTGCGGAAGCCTCTCCAGCACGTTGTTTATCTGCGTTGATTAATGCAATTTGCTCTTTGGTTGGGGTAGTATCTGGCACCCCGAGAACCACAATTAACGTAGCCAGCAAACCAGAGATACCATCACCCCAAAAGAGCCAGGACGTATGGCTTTCAAACAAAAGCCCTGCAAAAAGTGGACCCACGGCGGTGCCAATGTTCATACCGAGGTATAGCAGTGACATTGACGCTTTTCTGTTTTTGGGGGTGGTTAAATCCATGGTGATTGCAGAATTAATCGGGCCTTGCATTCCGAACATGAAAGAACTGACCAGTAGGACATATAATATTGCTTTTGAATCCCCCAAGAATCCACAGATGAATATTAGAAAATATCCTAAGCTCTGCACTGTGACATAGATGGTCTTACGATTAAAATGATCCGCAAGTTTGCCAGATATCATGGCTGCAGGCACAAATAAAGTGGTAGATACCAGTAAATATCGACCAATTGACTCCTCGTCAAGTCCTAGACGCACACTCATAAACAAGGTGAGAAAAGGAAAGACAAAATAGCCAAAGTTATTAATGATACGGGCTAGAACAAGCATATAAATACTGCGTGGTAGCCTAAAATATTGTTCGATAAAATCCAAATTTCCACCGCCTTTTCACATAATTCTTTAGATTCTATATGAAACACACTAAAAATACAACAGAAAATGGTTGTTTTTTAAAAAATGTAAAGTAGCTGTAACATAAAAAATATGATTTGACATTTAATGTAAAAATAGTATAATAAAAGAATGTTATACAAAGGGGGAAAGATATGAAACAAAATGCAACAGAGGTATTATACGGAACAGGGAGTAGAGGGCAGAAAACTATAGTGGAGAAAGTAGAGGTAATAAAAGAGGTCTACACCAGTTTGCCAAGATGTCATATAGGAATTGTAGGGCTGACAGCAGGAGCAGGCGCTACATTTGTAAGTTTAACATTGGCCAAGGCCATTAGTTTTGGTGGCGTGCTACCTTCTGTGGTGCAACTTTGGTCTGATGATATAGGAGAAACCAGTGGGGTTAACATAGGAAAAGACAATACCCCCGTAGTCATATATGACTTTTCAGCAGGAACAGATGAGCAAATTGTTGGAAAAATTCAGGACATGGATCAAATCATCATAGTAATCGATCCATTGCCTTCAAAAATAGTAAAAGGTTTTGACCTCTACGAAAAAATAATTGCAGCATGGGAGACGGTTGCACCCCAAAAATCGAGGATTTTCGGGGACCCCGCAGTTCTAAATGAACAAAGATCATCATTGGGGACGGTTCTAAATGAAGACAAAGAGGGAAGAAATGTTCTAATTGCAATTAATAAGTGCCATAACGAAATCCGCATAAAGGATTTAGAAAAAATATTTTCATCCCCCAGCTACGCTGTTGGGGACGGTTCTAAATTAATGACCATAAGGTCAATTAATCCAAAATATATTTACACAGCTGAGATTAAAAACATACCGCCCTATAGTATTTGCTTTGTCAGGGCTGAACTAGAAAAAGATATAAAAAAACTATTGCACCATATACTGCCAAAGGAGATACAAAATGTGCTAAAATAGGCATATGATTTTTTATTATGAAGAAAATTTGAATAAAAACCATCGGGAAAAAGCACTACAGCTCTCTCTTAAT
The DNA here is from genome assembly GCA_031553975.1 of Anaerovoracaceae bacterium. Classification (GTDB taxonomy): domain Bacteria; phylum Bacillota; class Clostridia; order Peptostreptococcales; family Anaerovoracaceae; genus JAVBKP01. The sequence goes on from JAVBKP010000061.1 coordinate 44,327, forward strand.
CATTATTGTAGGGAAAACAGAATTTTAGGACATCAAAAACAAGACAGCCACAATGGATTTGAGATCAAAAAAGGCGAGCATGGCAAACCATACATTGAAGAGATAAAAAACTTGCATTTTTCAATAAGTCACTCAGGACATTGGTGGGTTTGCGTAGTGGATAACCAACCGATTGGAATGGATATTGAATGTATTCAGCACCGGGGTGGCCCCGAAAATCTCCGATTTAGGGACGACAGCCGTGCCCAAGTGAGAGGTTGTCATTTAGAACCGTCCCCAGTTGCTGACCGATTGGTTATGGATGATTTAGAACCGTCCCCAACCAGAGGGCTAAGGATTGCGGAGCGATTTTTTGCGCCGAATGAGATACGGTATATCAAGGGTGGTGGGGATTTTTATGAGATTTGGACGAGAAAAGAGGCTTATGTCAAGTACACGGGAAGAGGTATTGCCCAAGGGCTAGATACTTTTTCGGTGGTAGATGATAACAATTGTTTAGTTGAGAAAATAGGGGAGGTTTACTTTGGAAAGGCACCAATCGAAATCACGAATAACTTCTGCAGTCCCAAGCAAACCGGGCAGTATAAAGGACTGTGCATTAAGCTATCTGAGATATGGGGATAGGACAATGGTCGAGATGAAGAAGTACCTTGAAAAAAAGGGCTTTGAATTTGACGAAATAAAGGAAGCGTTAGACTTCCTATTGGACTGCCAGTTTGTGGATGATGTGAAGTATACAGAGCGCTATGTGAATGCGGGGATTGAAAAACGCAAATCCGCCAGAAAACTTACCCAAGAACTCTCGCAAAAGGGGATTGCAAAGGATATAATATCTCAATATATACAAACGAATTTGACGAGGGATGTGTCATATGAGAATGCGCTAGCTGAGGCAAAAAAATATATGACAAAACGCAATTTTGGCACAGAGAAAACCGAGATGAACAAAGTCATGCAACGACTTGCTTATCTCGGTTATGAGTCTTCTATCGTGTATAAAGTAGCATCAGCTTTGCGTAGCAACAAAGATGACGAGTATATAGGTGATGATTATTGAGGAATAACTTCACCCTCTGTTGAAATGACCGCCACATTCCAAGGAACCATCTTACTACAATTCTTCAGCGCCAGAATGGCCGCATTTGACAATCCACCGCAGCAAGGCACTTCCATACGAGCAACGGTTACGCTTTTAATTTGATTCTGTTCAAGTATGGCAGTTAATTTTTCTGAATAATCACCTTCATCTAATTTAGGACAACCGATGAGGGTGATTCTGTTTTTCATAAAGTCACCGTGGAAATTGGCGTAAGCAAATGCTGTGCAGTCAGCAGCAATTAGTAGATGAGCGTCGTTAAAGTAGGGAGCATTTACTGGAACGAGCTTAATCTGTACGGGCCATTGTTGCAGGGCAGAGGGCATAGGACCATCATGAAGAGCAGATGGTGCAAGAGTTGCTTTGTGCTCTGCCACAGCAGACTTATCATAAGCATCGGCTTCACGCTCTTCAAAGGTGATGGCACCTGTTGGGCATTTTGGCATACACATACCCAAGCCGTCACAATAATTATCACTGAGCAATTTGGCTTTACCATTCACTATACCAATGGCGCTTTGGTGGCACGCATTGGCGCAAAGACCGCAACCAACACATTTATCCTCATCAATCTTTATCACTTTTCTAATCATACTATCCTCCCAATTTATCTCAAAATTCATACAAAATGTTGTATTCTTTATTATACAATAATACTATAGTTTTACGACGACGTCTGTTGCACTTGCAACGAATTTGAAAAAGAGAAGGATTTTAAAAAGTACAAAAACACGTTAACAAAAGATGCATAGTACGAGGAACTTTACAACTATCTCTCAGACTTGAAAACTGCCACGGGCATGGAGTATGTCTATGTCATGGCGGACTTAGGCGGGGACGAACTTACATATATCGTATCAGGGGAGATTATCGCCATATACGGAATGGATGCCAACATTGAATGATATAGTGGTTAAAGGTATGGTACAAGAATTCAATTTAAAAGACGGTAGTGCTTAACCGGCAATGGTAGGCAAACAAAACTTCTAAATAATCAAAAAAGATGACCAATCGGTCATCTTTTTTGATCTTAATTTGGGGACGGTTCTAATTAACTGACTTACAGGTCAGCTAATTAGAACCGTCCCCAATTAAGATTAGACTTTACTTGACTTTCCAGTGGAAAATGCGGTAAAATATGTGATTAAGATAATTTTTTAAAATATAAATTTAGTGCAAGGCGGAGAGTGACAAAAATGGCTTTCAAAAATTTGAGCGAAAAACCAATAGCAGAAGTCCAAAACCAGCAGTCAAAAGGTTGGTATGATGAAAACCTATTAGAAAAATGTGTGACAACGCGAAAAGGACAAACCCCCTTTATATTTTATGAGGGACCTCCTACAGCCAACGGTAAGCCAGGTATTCACCATGTGATTTCTAGAACACTAAAAGATTCTGTATGTAGATATAAGACCATGCAGGGCTTTGAAGTAAAAAGAAAAGCAGGCTGGGATACACATGGGCTACCAGTAGAGATAGAAGTAGAAAAGCAACTTAACATGTCTGGAAAGCAGGATATTGAAAAATATGGAATCAAAGCATTTAACGAGAAGTGCCGTGAGTCTGTATTTACCTATGAAAAACTGTGGAGAGACATGACTACGCGCATGGGTTATCTAATTGATTTGGACAACCCATATATTACACTAGATAATAACTACATTGAGACAGAGTGGTGGATTCTAAAAGAGTTTTTCAAAGCAGGTATGATTTATGAGGGACATAAAATATTGCCATACTGCCCGCGTTGCGGAACTGGACTGGCCTCCCATGAGGTGGCACAAGGATATAAAGAAGTTAAAACCAATACGGTAATTGCAAAATTCAAGAAGAAAGATGCAGACGAGTACTTTTTAGCTTGGACTACTACACCTTGGACACTAGCTTCTAATGTGGCACTTACAGTTGGGCCAGAAGTTGAATATATAAAGGCTAAAAAAGACGACCAGATTTACTATGTTGGTAAAAAGTTAGCTGACAAAGTTTTAGGTGAAGGCACATATGAAATCATGGCGCAAATGAAGGGCAAAGAGCTAGAGCACATGGAATACGAGCAATTAATGCCATTTGTGGAAGTGGATGGAAAGGCGTTCTTTGTTACTTGTGCTGACTATGCCACTGATGCTGACGGTACTGCTATTGTCCATACAGCACCTGCATTTGGCGAGGATGACTACCAAACTGGCCGCAGATACAATCTTCCAGTGATTAATCCAGTGAATGAAGAAGGTAAATATACAGCTACCCCTTGGGAAGGTCGATTTGTAATGGACTGTGATATAGACATCATTAAATGGCTAGCCCAAGAGAGCAAAATCTTCTCTAAAGAAAAAATGGATCATAACTATCCACACTGCTGGAGATGTAGTACACCACTGATATATTATGCAAAGCCGAGCTGGTATATCGAGATGACAAAACTTAAAGACCAATTGGTTAGCAACAATAATACGGTGAATTGGTTCCCAGATTTTGTAGGAGAAAAGCGTTTTGGCAACTGGTTAGAGAACGTAAATGACTGGGCAATCTCACGTAATAGATATTGGGGCACGCCTATTAATATTTGGCGTTGCACCTGCGGACACTTAGAAGCTATCGGCTCTCGTGCAGAACTAGCAGAAAAAGCAATAGAGAATATTGACGAGAGTATAGAACTACACAGACCGTATGTAGATGATGTTCACCTAAAATGCGATAAATGCGGTAATACCATGTCTAGAATACCAGAGGTTATGGACTGTTGGTTTGACAGCGGATCAATGCCTTTTGCCCAGCATCACTATCCATTTGAGAATAAGGAGAACTTCGAGGAATTATTCCCAGCCGATTACATCTGCGAAGGCATAGACCAAACTCGTGGTTGGTTCTACTCTCTAATGGCAATTTCAACATTTATTATGGGCAGAACACCATACAAAAACGTGTTGGTTAATGATTTGATCTTAGACAAGGATGGCAAGAAAATGTCTAAGACCAAAGGAAACACTGTGAATCCTTTTGATTTATTTGACAAATATGGAGCAGACGCGACAAGGTGGTATTTACTATATGCTTCTCCGGCATGGTCACCAACCAAGTTTGACGAGGATGGATTAATTGAGATTCAGAGCAAATTCTTTGGTACTCTTAAAAATGTATACAATTTCTTTGTGCTATACGCTAACAACGACGATATTGACCCTAGCAAGTTCCAAGTGGAAAATGCCCAGCGCCCTGAGCTAGATCGATGGATTATCTCCAAGTACAATAGGCTTTGCAAAGAAGTTGCATTTGAGATGGCACAGTTTGACCATATGAAAACAGTTCGCAAAATCCAAGAGTTTGTAATTGAAGATTTATCTAACTGGTATATAAGAAGAGCTAGAAGAAGATTCTGGGCAGAGGAGCTAACAGAAGACAAGAAGGCAGTGTATGCCACGACCTATGAGGTTTTGCTAGGCATTTGCAAACTTATTGCACCCTTCGCGCCATTTGTCTCAGATGAGATTTACAAAAACTTGACTGGTGAAGAATC
>JAVBKP010000063.1:0-2845 GCA_031553975.1 Anaerovoracaceae bacterium
AATGCCAAATGAATACAATAGATGCAAGCGTTCTGCCTGATTTGACGGACTTTTACACACATGAAATAACGACGACCCCGTACCTTACGACACAATTAAAAGAAACAATTTTAACCTACATGAAAAGTTTGGACAAAGGCAAGAAAAACCTGTGTCACGGCGATATTCATCCCTACAACATCATGTTTAACGGTGAAAAGCAATGGATTATCGACTGGGAGGACGCGTCAAGGGGTGACCCCGCAGCAGACGCTTGTATGGCATATTTTTATGCATTGCGATGGTCTGCCAAAGATAACAATCAAAGCGCAGAACAATATCTGCAAATATTTTGCAAAGAATCGGGCATCCCACGAGAAGACGTATTGGCATGGCTACCTGTAATCGCAGCAGTTCAAGTCAATATTGATGACGATGAAGACCGTGCGTTTATTTCAAGATTCATAGACGAATGGTATAAGAAATGTAGTTATAAGCAAAAAACAACTTAACCCGACTTTCGAGTAAAAATGCTTATAAACCCCGTAAATACAGGAAAGTACTAAAAAAGTTTGTCACTACTTCCTTTAATCAGAGGCATGAATTACAGATTTTAATCTTTTAAGGCGATCTGTTACGCCAATAGTAGCAAATATTTTCTTATGCTCAATTTCGGGTTTTCCTGAAACTCTGACATTGTAAATTTCATTGTTTTCTCCAACTAAGGTGACAGTCATTCTCTGGTGAGTGGACAGTATTGATTTTATGGTCTTCCACTCACGATGATCGTTTGCGGCAAGCAATTTTGTTTGGATTGAGATTAAAAGATGATATGCCAGCAACCCGATGAACAAGTGAGCGCTGGTGCGTTCTTCTTTATAATGAAAAATGGGACGCATACCTAATTCTGACTTCAAATCACGAAACGCAGCTTCTACCTTTGTCTGTGTCATGTATGTTTGCCATATATCTTCTGCACTAAATTCAGTTTGATTGGAAAGCATAACATAAGTGCCCGCTAGTACAGGACGTGTTTTGATTTTTGGTAGCTTTTCAATACAGATGCTCGATGCTTTCTTGTCATCCTCTGGGTTCAATACAACATTTATTTCGTAATATGACGCCATGCCAGCATATTTTTCTTTTATTCTGCCTATTCGCTCACTGATTTTTGATGCTAACTTTATATTGCCAGATTCTACTGACTGTTTTAATTTATTTACATCTTCCAAAAGCCGTTTTTCTTTTTGCTCATCCATAGCCAATTCCTTGGCTTCTCTGCTTAAACTGAGGGCAAGTACTTGGGTTAGGCCTGAAAGATTCATCTTTTTTACATAGACATCACTTTTTGTGGATAATTTACTCCAACCGGCTGCTTCTATGGCTTCGATAGGATCAAGTGCTTCTAATGATTCTTTTAGAACAACATACTCTTCCTTATACTCTGAAGCTCTTTCGCCACGCTCTATTACGATATATTTATAACCTTCGGCTTGTAAATAATCAATATTTTCTGCTGTGGCAATTCCTCTATCCATGATAAATATAGGTAGCTTAAGTTCAAGAAAACATTCACTACGGGTTTTTAAATCAGCAATTACCTCTTTTAGTGTTTTAGGCTCCGAAGTGTTTCCTTCATAAACACGACTGCATACTGGAAACCCATTTTCATCTACCATCAACGCCATTCCTATTAGGGGGCAGTCATAACGATGCTCTTTCGATTTTCCGTATGCGGCAAGACCGTTTGCTTTTCCTGATCCCTCAAGATATGTGTTTGTTAGGTCGAATAAATAACATTTTCGCTTCAATGAGAATAAAGTCGTTTCCTTTTGGTACAGATACAGTTCTATTTTATCCTTGTTTTTATAAAGAACATCCGCGGTTGTGTAAAAAATATCTTTTCCAATTTCGCTGATGTCTGTATTTGTCATTTCAACAAGTGCTGTTTCATTTTGGAACCATCTGTGGGTGGAATTCTCGCTGGTTGGATTAATCAACCGACCAATAATGAGGGCTTTCGCAACTGATTTTTCATTTTCACTCATGTCTAACTCACTCATTAAGGCATCGAACCCAAGCTCTCTCCAAATCTGATCGGCTACTAACTCTGCTCCTAATGTCCTGCTTTGGCTTGTTTGTATTGAATTTAGATCTACTCTCACCAAATCTCGATTGCTAAGCGACTCCTCTATCGCCTGTGGCTTTGCCTTGGCATATTCGCATCGCGCGTATAGCTCATCAGCTGCTTTATCTAGATCCGATGTATAAGACTGAAGTGTAATGCATCCTTGAATTCGTTGCTCCAATAATAGCGCCAACTCTTTCCATCTATTTTTTGGAATGGTGATAGCTCCTAGATTCATGATTACTCTTTGGCGCACTTTACCTTCTTGTGTCTTATAAGATTCAACTAATCGGTGAACTATATATTCTTTTCCCTTGCTTCGCGTTTTTACCTGTCTAATATACATGGTGAAATCTTATCACACTGAAATTTTTATGTCAATGCTTCTGAAAACTGTTGAGTCACTACTTTTCCATTGTCAACGATTCTTTCGTGTTTGTTGACTGTTATTTTTGATTTTTCGTGATTAATTCGTTTATTGTTATTTTTTGGAAGTCGAAAGCCGGGTTAATAAATATGAATAGGAGATGAATGAATGCCTGAATATTGAGAAAGGAGTTTTTATTTATGTATATAATAAATGGAATTGCTTATGCGGGTGAATTTGTGAAAGATATTGAAGTTACTGGTGTTTCGGTATTGGAAAATATGTTTGTGCTTGTCGCTTTTAATAACGGAGAAAAACGTTTGTTTGATGCAACGACTCTGCTACACTATCCCGCATTCAAACCGCTAGAG
>JAVBKP010000099.1:0-15814 GCA_031553975.1 Anaerovoracaceae bacterium
CATTGGGAAAATTAAGGGGCATCTACCGCTTTAACAAACGCTTCGAAGTCTGCATATCCACATGCTCTTAGGTCAGCCAATAAAGCATCAGCACTGTCCGCGCCGAATAAATCAGCTATCATTTGAGAGTCTACGATATAACCGTATCCTTCAACGTTGTAAGGAACTCCATAGTTGGCTTTTCCGTCAGAATTTAATCTTAGTCCTTGAGGGATAGCATCCGCTAACGCTTTGAATTCAGCATTTGATGCGTTGTTGAAATCAAGAACAAATCCGCCTTCTTCCCAAGTTACAAGCTCTTTTAGACCTTGTACAGAGAATATAGCTGGTGGGTTCTCAGAAGCCATTTCAGCATTTAATGTAGCTGTATGGTCTTGACCAGAACCGATTGAGAAAGCTTTGGTTGGAATACCTGTCTCTGCAGTGAACGCTTCGCACATTGCTTGAAATTGCTCTGCATTTTCACCTTTTGAATTGTAGATGTATAATTCTACAGGTTCTTTGCTAGTTGCAGTGTTTCCGCAACCAACAGCCATTACCACTACCATGATCAGTAGCGTTACAATGGCAATAATTTTTTTTGTTCTTTTCATAAATCCTCCTATGAAAATGAAAAATATTGGATGTATCCACCTAAATTTTACCAAATCTTAAGATAAGAATCAATAAGAATACTTTATTTTATACAAATATATTGTTTGCAAAGCTACACTAAAAGTAATATAATATATGTGTTCTTTATACGAATATCCATAGATTTGTTGCTAGTTTCATTATTATTGATAGATAATATAAAAATGGTCGTATTATAATTTATGAAATTATAGTATTGCCATTTTCTTATTATGTAGGAAATATTGATTGGCGATATGACGAAATAACAAGAAAAGCTACTCTGCTTGCTCGCAAAGCGCGATGCGTCGCAGACGCTTTTCTTATATATTGCAATCTTCCAACTATAAATATATAATATACTTATGAATATTAATTTTAAACAATCAGGATTTATAAAGATATTGCTTGCCTCTGTGGCTATGACCTTCCCAATATTTATGCTATATATTCTCACTGGAAGTCATGAAAAGCTAACTGTAATCGGGGTGGCATTATATCCAATCGTTACTTTGACATTGTGTATTGTGGCCATTGTCTTTCAAAAGCGCCTACGCTCTTCGGAAGAAATCACTAAACAAAAAGATTTGCTATTAAAAACGGTTAACAATTTATACGCCGCGGCTTCCCTTGAGGAGCTAATCAGTATATTACAATCTATTCTATATGATTATTTTAATAGAGAGAACATCGTCCATGTTTTGGATTTGAATACCAATATTTTTTTGGATCCATTTGTTTTTCCGGAAGGCGATTCTCCACTATTAAGCAAAGAAGAACGCGGGCTGGCTTTCGCTGTCTATGCCGATGTTATCCATAGCCCTCGAAAGGGAAACACAGGGTTTTATTGCCCCATATTTTCTAAAAATCAGGTTTATGGTATTATAGGCATAAAAAATATACCTAGTCTACAAGATGACGAAATTTCATTCCTGCAAGCAATTGCAACCCAAATGGGATTAATATTAGAGTATCAATCTTTGTATACAAATCATGCCAATATGATATTAGAATCAGAACGAGAAAAACTACGAAGCAATCTTCTCAGGTCCATATCTCATGATCTTCGTACCCCTCTTGCGGGAATCCTTGGCTCTGCCTCTGTTCTAGAAGACAGTCGCCATCAGCTAGATGATGCTACCAATCGCAAATTATTATCTGGTATTATAGAAGATTGTCAGTGGCTTATGCGCATGGTAGAAAACCTTCTGTCCGTGACAACCATGCAAGATGCTAATGTGGCTTTATCAAAAACAACAGAAGTGGCCGAAGAGATTATTGGAACTGCAGTAAGTCGTATTAGGAAAAGGTTTCCAAATTATGAAATTACAGTAAGAACCCCAGAAGATATACTTTTGGTTCCTATGAACCCGACTTTAATAGAGCAAGTTATCATTAATTTAATAGAAAACGCAGTAAAGCATGGTGGCGCTGACACACATATTCATTTAAATTTGAAAGAAGTTGATGCTCATGCCGTTTTTGAAATTTATGATAACGGCGTTGGAATTGCTCCAAAAGATTTGCCTCATTTGTTTGATGGCTCTTTAATTCACGCAGAAAAATCTGCCGATTCCACAAGAGGTTTTGGCTTAGGTTTGTCCTTATGTATGTCAATCGTCGAGGCACATGATGGCTATATGGTAGCCTCTAACAACCTTGACGGTGGCGCAATTTTTAGGTTTATGTTACCACTAAGAGAGGAGAAAAAGCATGAGCGGCAAAAAAATATTGCTAATTGAAGACGATATCGTTATAAGTGATTTCGTCTATGCCCTGCTCACCGCCAACGAGTTTGATGTAATACATCTTAATGCTGGTAAGGATGTAATGAATACCATGATGGAGTACCCTTTTGATCTTGTCCTGCTTGACTTGGGGCTTCCTGATATTGATGGTATTGATTTGTTAAAACAAATGAGACTTTGGTGTCAAATTCCAGTTATTGTCATATCCGCTAGAGGTCAGGAAACTGATAAAGTACAAGCCCTGTATTTAGGCGCTGACGATTATCTAGTGAAACCATTCGGAGCTGCTGAGCTGGTTGCTAGAATGCGTACAGCCATGAGGCACCACCAAAATTCAAAGATACCTGCTGCTGAAATTTCTTCTGTAGTAACTGTGGGTGATCTTGTGATTGATTATGATAAACGTCTTGTAACTTTATCTGGAAAACGGGTTCATTTAACACCTATTGAATATAAGATTGTTGTTCTGTTAGCTAAGAATTTAGGTAAAGTTCTCACCTATGATCAAATTAATAAAGAAGTCTGGGGTCCCTATTCTAGTGAAAACCTCTCTTTGAGAGTAAATATGGCTCATATAAGACGCAAAATCGAGAAAGAACCTGCCGAACCAGTTTATATTATTACAGAAATTGGTGTGGGTTACCGCATGATGGAAACAAGGAGTTAGTATATGGCGTATTATTACAATGAAATTTCTCATACTTTCAATGAGTACCTACTAGTCCCAGGGTATTCATCTGTAGAGTGTATTCCTCCCAACGTTAGTTTAAGAACACCTGTGACAAAATTCAAAAAAGGTGAAACCCCTGCCCTATCTATGAATATTCCTCTCGTATCCGCTGTGATGCAGTCTGTGTCTGATGACAAAATGGCAGTGGCCCTGGCCAAAGAAGGTGGTATTTCTTTTATATTCGGATCACAGTCTATCGCTTCTCAAGCGGAAATGGTTCGTCGTGTCAAAAAGCATAAGGCGGGTTTTGTCACTAGCGACTCTAATCTTAGACCTGATCAGACGTTGCAGGATGTTATAAATCTCAAAGAAAAATCTAGTCATGCTACTGTGGCTGTTACGGAAGATGGTACGCCCTCTGGGAAACTGGTAGGACTTGTCACAAGCAGAGATTATAGGGTTAGCAGACTTGATTTGACCACCAAAGTGTCGGAATTCATGACACCTTTTGACAAACTTGTGGTAGCCAGTGAAGGCATTACACTAAAAGAAGCCAATGATATGATTTGGAATCACAAGCTAAACGCTCTGCCAATTGTAGATAAAAATCAACGTTTATTTGCTTTTGTCTTTAGGAAAGACTATGATGAGCATAAAGAAAATCCAAATGAACTACTTGATGCTTCTAAAAGATATATCGTAGGTGCCGGCATCAATACAAAAGATTTTGAGGAACGTGTTCCTGCTCTGGTTGAGGCTGGTGTTGATGTTCTTTGTATAGATTCTTCTGAGGGCTTCTCAGAATGGCAAAAAATTACCATTGATTTTATTAGAAATACATACGGCGATACTGTCAAGGTTGGAGCTGGCAATGTGGTAGATGAAGATGGCTTTCGATTTCTCGCAGAATCTGGCGCCGATTTTGTCAAAGTAGGCATTGGCGGTGGCGCGATTTGTATCACCAGAGAAACCAAAGGTATAGGTCGTGGACAAGCCTCGGCCGTTATAGACGTAGCCAAGGCCCGAGATGACTACTTCGCGGAAACCGGCATCTATGTTCCTATTTGTTCTGATGGCGGTATTGTCCACGATTACCATGTCACGCTTGCCCTAGCCATGGGTGCAGATTTTTGTATGCTTGGCAGATATTTTTCGAGATTTGATGAAAGCCCTACCAACAAAGTCATGATTGGTGGCAACTACATGAAAGAATACTGGGGCGAAGGTAGCGCAAGAGCCCGCAACTGGCAACGTTATGATCTGGGCGGAGATGCCAAACTATCTTTTGAGGAAGGCGTGGATTCCTACGTACCCTATGCAGGTTCTCTCAGAGACAACGTAGGACTAACACTTGCTAAAGTTCGCTCTACCATGTGCAACTGCGGATCACTTACTATACCTGACTTCCAAAAGAACGCCAAATTGACCCTAGTTTCCTCTGTAGGCATCGCAGAAGGCGGTGCCCACGACGTAGTATTAAAAGACCAATATAATACGCAGAAATAGCAGATTTGACCTATACATGTAAAAATGCCGCAAATGCGGCATTTTGTGTTCTAAAAGCAAAAATTGCCCCTTGCGAGACAATTTTTTACTTTATTGTTAATATTTACAACAATTCTTTTCTTGAAAGATTTACTCTTCCTTGTTTGTCGATCTCTGATACTTTAACAGTAACAATGTCTCCCACGTTCATCACGTCTTCTACTTTTGCTACTCTTTCTTTGGCCATCTTGGAGATGTGTAGTAGTCCTTCTTTGCCTGGTAACACTTCGATGAATGCACCAAAGTCCATAAGACGAGTTACCTTACCTTCGTAAGTCTCCCCTACTTCTACCTCTTTGATGATCAGCTCAATAGCCTTAACACCAGCAGCTGCTGTTTCAAGGTTAGGCGCTGATACAAATGTTGTACCATCTTCTTGAATATCGATTTTAACACCGGTCTCCTCGATAATCTTGTTGATGGTCTTTCCGCCTGGTCCGATTACGATTCTAATCTTGTCTGGGTGGATTTTCATTGTGATGATTCTTGGCGCATTTGCGTTCAACTCTGGTCTTGGTGCGTCTAGTTCTTCCATCATTTTGTCCATGATGTGCATACGACCTACGTGGGCTTGCTCTAATGCTGCCTTTAATATTTCTCTGCTAAGTCCATCAATCTTAATATCCATCTGGATAGCTGTAATACCTTTTTTAGTACCTGCTACTTTGAAGTCCATGTCTCCAAGGAAATCTTCCATGCCTTGAATATCGCTTAGAATGGCTATTTTGTCATCTGTTTTGATTAGTCCCATGGCAATACCAGATACAGGTGCCTTAATAGGTACTCCTGCGTCCATTAGGGCTAGTGTGCTTCCACAAGTAGATCCCATAGATGTACTTCCGTTAGAAGACAATACCTCAGATACAACTCTAATGGCATATGGGAATTCGTCAATGCTAGGAAGTACTGGAATCAATGCTCTTTCAGCTAGTGCTCCATGTCCGATCTCTCGTCTACCTGCACTTCTTGTGGTCCTAGCTTCTCCTACGCTGTATGGTGGGAAGTTGTAGTGGTGCATGTAACGCTTTTCTACTTCTTCTGTAATACCGTCAATTGTCTGAGCTTCACCGATTGGTGCAAGTGTTGCTACTGATAGCACTTGTGTTTGTCCTCTTGTGAACATACCTGTTCCGTGTGTTCTTGGAAGAACGCTAGAGTCACACCATATAGGTCTAATCTCGTTTGGTTTTCTATTGTCAGGTCTTACGCCTTCTAGGATCATACCTCTTACTTGCTCTTTTGTGATGCTATAAAGAACTGCTGCAATGTCTTTCCCATTGTCTGGGTAGATTTCTGCAAAATGTTCTTTTGTTGCCACTTCAACTTTTTCCATATTGTCAAGACGCTCTTGTTTTTCTACTGTCTTGATGGCTACTTTCATTTTATCTGTTGCAAATGCTCTCACTGCTGTATCAATACTCTCGTCAACTTTGTATAAGGTCACTTCACGCTTGGTTTTTCCAACTTCTGCCTGAATTTGCTCAATGAAGACAACGATTTTTTTAATCTCTTCGTGGGCGAACATGATGCCATCTAGCACTACTTCTTCTGACACTTCGTTAGCGCCAGCTTCTACCATCATGATAGCATCTTTTGTACCAGATACAACTAAGTGTAGTTCGCTTTTTTCTCTTTGGGCTAGGGTAGGATTGATAATATATTCTCCATCAATTCTTCCTACCAATACAGACCCTGTAGGTCCATCAAATGGAATATCTGAAATAGAAAGTGCTGCCGATGATCCAATCATAGCCACGATCTCAGATGAGCAATCTAGGTCCATGCTCATAACAGTAGCTACTACTACTACGTCATTGTAAAACCCTTTTGGAAAAAGTGGTCTAATTGGTCTGTCTATAAGACGGGAGTTAAGAATGGCTCTCTCAGAAGGTCTTCCTTCTCTTTTTATAAATCCACCAGGGATTTTGCCGGCTGCATATTGTCTTTCTTCATAGTCTACACTCAGTGGGAAAAAGTCGATGTCCGCTCTTGGGTTAGCTGATGCTGTTGCATTTACTAACACTACCGTTTCGCCGTACTTCATCATCACTGCGCCGCCTGATTGTTCACAAACTTTGCCAATCTCAAATGTCAGGTCTCTTCCACCTACTTGCATTGTAAATGTTTTGTAATCCGTATATTTCATTTTTTCTCCTTCTGTTACTCTGGCTTCTAATACCCCAGATGTAACCACATAAAAAGTGGGGATATGCTCCCCACTTTGATGTCAAATTAATACTGCTTTATTTTCTTAGTCCTAAACGCTCGATAAGAGTTCTGTATCTCTCGATGTCTTTATTCTTGATGTAGTTCAATAGGTTTCTTCTTTGTCCTACCATCATTAGAAGTCCTCTTCTAGAGTGGTGGTCTTTTTTGTGTGTTTGTAAGTGCCCATTAAGGTCATTGATCCTGAAAGTTAGAAGAGCGATTTGAACCTCTGGAGAACCAGTGTCTTTCTCATCCTTGCCATACTCTTTGATAATGCCTGCTTTGATTTCTTGATTAATCATTTTAAATCTCCTTTTCGTAATACGCCTTTTACCATGTTAAGCGTTGGAGATCTCGCAAAACAGAGTATAAGGTATTTTGATAACAATTAATACTACCATAATACATGCGCCGTGTAAAGGAAATTTTTCCATTGTCTTTCATGTTTTACGCTAGTTGATTCTCATGGTATTCCTTTGCCACCCTGCAATCGTCTTCAATTTGCTCTGCTAGTTTGTCTATATTTTGGAACTTCACTTCATCCCTAAGCTTTTTCAGAAATTCAACCTTAATCTCTTTGTCATAAATATCCTTGCAGAAGTCAAAGATGTGGGTTTCTATTGTCTTCTTCTCATCACCGATCGTCGGCTTGATACCTACATTGGTAATGCCTTTATATTCTGTCCAATTATACGTAAGATATGTAGCATATACGCCATGTTTTGGTGTAACCATAGTCTCATCCAATAGGATATTTGAGGTCCTAAATCCAATGGTTCTGCCTATCTGATTCCCTTTGACTACAGTGCCACCTACTGAATAATTCCGCCCTAGGTATTTTTTTGCTTCTTCCATGTCACCTTTGGATATTAAATCTCTAATCAATGTACTGCTGACAACTTGTCCATCAATTTTGATAGGTTGCAGCACGTGAAAACCACAAGCATTTTCTAGACACATACGTCCTAAAAGTTCCACTTTACCCGCTCCTTTTTTGCCAAAGGAGTAATTAAAGCCACAGCAAGCCTCTCTCATTTTCAACTTTTCCATGAGAATCTCTTTGACAAATTGCTCTGCCCCCATGTTGCGAATCTCTTGGGTAAAATCAACAGTAAATAGATAGTCTACTCCGAGTTTTTCTATCACATGCACCTTGTCTTCAAAAGTCAAAATGTTCTTGACAATATTCTCTCCTGTCATAACGTTCTTTGGGTGATTGGTAAAGGTAAAAACAGCGCTTTTTAGTCCTGCCGCCTTTGCCGCAGACACAGCACGATATATGAGCTGCTGATGACCTTTGTGAACGCCATCAAAGTTGCCCAATGCAATTACAGTCTCTTCTATGTTCCTTACATCTTCTAATGCTTTAAATACTCTCATCTTGCCTCCCTATGGCCTCTAAGAATTGTCACTTGCTAGGGTAGAAAATCCATCTCTAGTAAATACCTTGTGGGCTTTTATCTTTTTTGTCTGTCCATCATATTTTGCTACACCGATAAACACGTTGTTGTAGTAAGCTTTGTATAACATATCTGCCGCTTCAAAATCGTATCTCATCGGCTCTATTAATTTCACCTGATCGGTCTCTAAATATCCGCCATTGACAAATACCATGGCTGATTCAAAGCTATCCATTTCAAATCCGTCAAACAGCACCAGCGGAAAATCCATGGGTATCATCTTAAGCGTACCCTCGACCACTGCTTTTTCTAGTTCTTCTATTGTCAGTGTGTCTTCTAGCGTAAATAAGCCACTTTGGGTCCTGACAAGTTTGCTCATGGCACCACCACAGCCTAGGATATTGCCAACATCTTCACAAATTGTTCGTATATATGTACCTTTTGAACATTCTACCAAAAATGTAATTTTTGGTAAATTAATCTCGTGGATTTCTAACTTTCTAATGTGTATTTGCCTTGCTTTGACCTCTACGTATTCACCTTTTCTGGCATATTCGTATAGTTTTTTGCCAGCTACTTTTATGGCTGAGTAGTTTGGTGGGATTTGCATGATATATCCCTCAAACTGGCCAAAGGCAGCCCGAATTTCCTCTTCTGTAAAGCCAAGGGCTTTTTCGTGGTTCTCTTCTATGGTAGTGCCCCAAACGTCCTGTGTATCTGTCTTTAGTCCTAGGGTCACTTCTCCTTCGTAGGTTTTGTAATCCGTATCCATATACTCTACCAGCCGGGTGGCTGCCCCTACACATAAAGGTAAAACACCTGAAACCATTGGATCAAGTGTTCCTGTGTGCCCTATTCTTTTTATGCCTAATAGCCTTCTTGCAATACTCACAGCTTTGTGAGACGTCATGCCTTCCGGTTTGTTTAAATTAATGATTCCATTCATGAAAACGTTCCTGTAATTCTTTTACTACTTTTGCTTTTGCTTCTGATAGACTAGCTTCAATAGTGCAGCCAGCTGCTCTTTTATGCCCGCCACCTCCAAATTTGGTGGCTACGTCATTGACATTGGCATATTCTTTAGATCGCAAATTGACTCTCGTTAAGTTCGGTTCTATTTCTTTAAAAAACACGGCAACCTCAACACCTTTAATGCTTCTAATCTCATCTATGCTACCTTCTGTATCTGACATTTTTGCACCAGCCTCTTGCACCATTTTGCCTGTAATAAATGCAGTGGCAATCTTACCGTCCTCAAATAATTCCAAAGTGTCTATAATCTTGGCTATCATCTTTTTCCTAGATATGTTTTCACTCTGAAATAATAGCATATTGGTTTTTGTTGCATCAAAGCCAGTCTCATATAACTGTGCCACAATACGGTGGGTCTTTGCCGTGGTGTTAGAATATTGGAATTTGCCTGTATCTGTTGTAATTCCTGTGTATATAGCATTGGCAATATCCTTATCTATATTCACTTCCAATTGGTCAATTAGGTCAAATATGATTTCTGCTGTGGCACTTGCGCTCTCGTCCACATAGTTCAGTCCAGCAAAATAGGTATTTGCCATGTGATGGTCTATATTGATTGTAGCCTTTCCACTTGAAAACAGCTCTTGTCGTTTGCCTAAGCGTTTGAGATCGCCACAATCTACAGCAAAACTCAACTCAGCACCTTGCATTCCCTCAAATTTATCAGTACAAGTATCATCTACTAAAAACCTTATAAACTCTGGCACTTCATCTTCTAAAAATATTTTTGCTGTCTTTCCCATTTTTGTAAATGTTTTCTGCAATGCAATAGATGATCCCATGTTGTCTCCATCAGGAGCAACATGGGAAAAAATAAATATGGTATTTGCCTGTCGTATTGCTTGTGCTATTTCAGCCAGTGAATTATTCTTCGCTTGTGTCATCTGATTTAATGTCCTTATTTACTTCATCTATGATTTTGGACATATGCAATCCATACTCCAGTGACGTGTCCATCTTAAATCTAAGTTCTGGTACATGACGGAGTTGCATTTGCTTGCCAACTTCTCTTCTCAGAAATCCCCCTGCACTTTTAAATGCAGTGAGAATTTCTTCTTTTTCTTCTTCAGCGGCCCCAAGGGCACTGATAAAAACAGTAGCATAACTATGATCTGATGTTACCTCTACAGCTGATATACTCATAAAACGTTCTAATCTAGGATCTCTCAATCCGCTAACTAGCATTTCACTTATGATTTTCTTTATTTCTTCGCCGATTCGGCCGCTACGAAAATTCTTACCCATTTAGGTCTTATTTCCTTTCAACCTCTTCCATCTTGAAGGCTTCTATGATGTCACCTTCTTTTAAGTCGTTGTAGTCTTCAATGCCAATACCGCACTCATAGCCTTTTGCTACTTCTTTGGCATCATCCTTAAATCTCTTTAGTGAAGATATTTTGCCTTCGTGAATAATGATACCTTGTCTTGTCAATCTAAGTTGTGCGTTACGTTCTACTTTACCTTCTATTACGTAGGCTCCTGCAATAACACCAGCATTTGGAATTTTGAATGTTGTTCTTACTTCTACTTTACCAATGACAACTTCTTTGAACTCTGGGTCAAGCATTCCCTTCATGGCGGCTTCAATGTCATCTAATATCTCGTAGATTATACGGGATGTTTTGATTTCTACGCCTTCACGTTCTGCCATAACAGTTATGTTTGTCATAGGGCGTACGTTAAATCCGATCAACAACGCGTTGGAGGTAGCTGCTAGCATTACGTCAGATTCCGTGAATGTACCTACACCCGAGTGTACGATTTTTACTTTCACTTCCTCATTAGATAATTTTTCTAAAGATTGAATCAATGCGCCAATAGAACCTTGTACGTCGCCTTTTACGATTAAATTCAACTCTTTCAAGTTGCCTTGTTTTATGTGGTTAAACAAATCGTCAAGAGTAACATTGGATGTGCTCTTCATCACTACGTCACGCATTTTGCGTTGTCTTGCCTCAGCGATAGATTTTGCCTCTTTATCGTCCCCGATTGCGTGGACTAAGTCGCCAGATTGTGGCACTTCAGAGAGTCCTAGTACCTCAACAGCTGTAACTGGTCCAGCTTTTTTGATAGAAATACCTTTACTGTTGCTCATGGCTCTTACTTTACCATAGTAGTTACCTGCTACAATAGAATCACCTACATGCAGGGTCCCTGTCTCCACAATCATATCCACAACTGGACCTTTGGCTTTGTCGAGTCTAGCCTCGATAACAGTACCTTTGGCTAATCTATTTGGATTGGCTTTGAGTTCCATTACGTCAGCTTGTAACAATACCATGTCTAGTAGGTCTTCAATACCTATTCTTGCTTTTGCTGATACAGGAACTGATATAACATCTCCGCCCCAATCTTCCACAAGAATATTATGTTCAGTCAACTCTTGTTTTACTCTTTCTGGGTTGGCTGCTTCTTTATCTATTTTGTTAATGGCAACAATAATAGGTACGCCTGCTGCTTTCGCATGGCTAATAGCCTCTACTGTTTGAGGTTTAACACCATCATCCGCTGCTACTACTAGTATGGCAATGTCTGTCACTTGCGCACCGCGGGCACGCATTGTGGTAAACGCTTCGTGTCCTGGTGTATCTAGGAACATGATTTTCTTTCCATTATGTCTAACCGCTGATGCTCCAATATGCTGGGTGATTCCACCAGACTCACCGCGTTGTACATCTGAGCTACGTATAGCATCAAGAAGTGATGTCTTACCATGGTCTACGTGACCCATTACAGTTACAATTGGTGGTCTTTCTTTTAATTCTACTTCCGTGTCTTCTTGCACTTCGATGGCAGCCTCTTCTAAGGCCTCTCCAACATGCTCGATCATGACTTTAACACCAAGTTCATCGCCTAGCAAAAGAACCATGTCTTCATCTATGTTTTGATTTACATTGGCCATGATGCCTAGCTTCATCAATTTCATGATGACATCTGATGTTGATTTTTTAATTTGCTCGGCGAAGCCCATTACAGTAATTGGCACTGTAATCATAGTAGACTTTGCTCTCTCTTCGATTTGCTCCGCTGTTAGTACTTCTACTGGTGGTGCATTTCTCTTTGCTTCTTTGGCGGCTCTTGCTTTTCTAGCGGTTTTGCCAGTACGTATATTTCTGTCTTTGTATCCGCCTTGGCCTTTGTTCTCAAATTTTTCAAATTTATCTTTTGGCTTATCGTCTTTTTTCTTCTTATCGTCATATTTTTTGACGATAGACTTGGTGGCAGGTGCATCACCTGCTGGTTTTCTCTCTGGTGGTTTTTGTTGGTATGGTCTTGATTGTCCATCACTATCTTTATCGCCACCTGGTCTATATCCACCACCAGCTGGCCTATATCCTCCACCTTGTGGACGGTCCCCTGGCGGTCTGTATGGTGGTCTATCTCCTTGCGGACGGTCACCTTGTGGTCTGTATGGTGGTCTATCTCCTTGTGGACGGTCACCTTGTGGTCTATATGGTGGTCTATCTCCTTGTGGACGGTCCCCTTGTGGTCTATATGGTGGTCTATCTCCTTGCGGACGGTCCCCTTGTGGTCTATATGGTGGTCTATCTCCTTGTGGGCGATCACCTTGTGGTCTATATGGTGGTCTATCTCCTTGTGGGCGATCTCCTTGTGGTCTGTATGGTGGTCTATCTCCTTGCGGACGATCTCCCTGTGGTCTGTATGGTGGTCTATCTCCTTGCGGACGATCACCGTGTGGTCTATATGGTGGTCTATCTCCTTGCGGACGATCACCTTGTGGTCTGTATGGTGGTCTATCTCCTTGCGGACGGTCCCCCTGTGGTCTATACGGCGGGCGATCCCCTTGTGGACGGTCTCCTTGTGGTCTGTCTCCTTGCGGTCTATCTCCTTGCGGTCTATCTCCTTGGTATGGTCTGCGCTCACCTTGTGGGCGGTCTCCTTGCGGACGATCCCCCTGTGGACGGTCTCCTTGCGGTCTGTCTCCTTGTGGTCTATACGGCGGACGGTCTCCTTGCGGACGGTCGCCCTGTGGTCTGCCTTCACCCAACGAAGCAGGCTTCGCGGGTGCCCCGTTTTCTTGTGGGCGGCGTTCCTCTTGTGGTTTTTCACTATTTGCTGATATAGGGTTTCCTGGGGCGGCTGGATTGCTCGTAGCAACAGGCTTTTGTTCAACAGAATTTTGCTCTACCGCTGGCTTTGCAACAGCTGGTGCTGGTGCCTGTGCCTGTGCTGGTCTTTCTGGCTTTGGCGTAGCTACCGCTGGCTTTGTAGTCGGAGCCATATGCTCTGCTACTTTTTTAACGTCCTCCGGCGATATGGCGCTCATGTGGCTTTTTACCTCAATACCCATATCTTTAAGAATTCCAACCATATCCTTGCTGTCAACAGCCCATTTTTTGGCTACTTCGTACACTTTTGTTGTGTCTGCTTTTTTTGTCGTTGTCAATAAAATCACTCCTTGTTACGCAAATTGCGCTATTTCATTGTTAATAATTCGCTCTCAATGGCTTTCGCCATGTTTTCATCTATTATTCCGAATATATTTCTATTGGGAAGTCCTGTCATGTGGGAAAGTGCATCTCCTGTTCCGTATATATAATATGGTACTTTGTGCCTTTCGCAGAGTTTTAGAAATTTGTCTTTGGTTTTATCCGACGTATCTTCTGTAAGAATCATTAGTTTTACTTTGCGCCTTTTAATCATCTCTATGCATGTATCGTATCCTGCGATGAGATTTCCAGCTCTTCTAGATAGTCCTAAATATCGTTCTACTTTACCTTGCATCATTTTCTAGCCTTTCAAATATTTCATCTACAATTTGACTTGGGATTTCTCTTTTAAGGCTACGATTAAAACCTCTTCTCTTCTTAGCCGTACTGATGCAGTTCTTGTCAGGGCACAGATATACGCTTCGTCCTGATGCCTTCGTGTCCGTTGTCAAGATCTTTCCAGCCGTGTATACAATCTGAATCAACTCTGATTTTGGTTTAGATACCATGCAACCTACACATCTACGCATAGGTACTCGTTTGCTTTCCACTTTCATTTTCCTTTATATTACTCTTCTCTACCATCTCCATAGTATTGGGAGTGACTCTTAATATCTATTTTCCAACCAGTGAGCTTGGCGGCCAGTCTTACGTTCTGCCCTTCTTTGCCTATGGCAAGAGATAATTGCTGGTCAGGTACGATGACAACTGACATTCTTGTATCAACATCATCAATGATGATTTCTTCTACTCTTGCTGGATTTAATGCACCTACAATAAAATCAGCAGGGTTGTCGCTCCATTCAGCAATATCAATTTTTTCTCCGAAAAGCTCATCTACAATGTTCTGAACTCTCATACCTTTTCCGCCTACACAAGCACCCACTGGATCAATATTCTCGTCGTGGGCATATACTGCCATTTTTGTTCTGAATCCGGCTTCTCTAGCGATGCTCTTAATCTCTACTACACCGTCTTCAATCTCAGCCACTTCTAGCTCAAATAATCTCTTCACCAGTCCTGGGTGTGATCTAGATAAGTATACATGGGTTCCTTTTACGGTTTTTTTCACATCCATTATATATACTTTTAGTCTGATTCCCGGGTTGTAATCCTCTCCTTGTACCTGCTCTGTGGATGCTAGTATGCCTTCTGTAGAACCTATACTGACGTAGACATTGTCGTTGTTTACTCTTTCAACAACTCCATTTAGTATTTCCCCAATACGGGCAAAGTAATAATCATATACCATGTCTCTTTCGGCTTCTCTAATTTTTTGTACCACAACCTGTTTTGCCGTCTGGGCTGCAATACGTCCGAAATCCTTTGGCGTTACTTTTTCTTCGATGATATCGTCTAGTTCAAATTTTTTGTTGATGGCTTTAGCGTCTTCAAGAGAAATCTCACTAAATTGATCTTCCATATCATTCACTACTGTTCTGCGTTGCAGTACTTCAATATCTCCGCTTTTTTCACTGATTTCTACTCTAACATTCGCTGATGTGCCGTAATTCTTTTTGTATGCTGAAACAAGGGCTAGTTCAATAGCCTCGAAAAGCAACTCCTTTGAGATACCTTTTTCCCTTTCCAGCTGCTCCATTGCAGCGATAAAATCTGTGTTCATTTTGCCTTACACTCCTCCTTAAAATACTACCGCAAGTCTGACTTTAGATGCACTGTCTTTTGGTATTTCAATCTTCTCACGTTTTTGGTTTGCTATAACTATATTATGGTCAATTATCCCAATAAGCTCTCCATGGAGCTGTTTCTTTCCATCAATGGCCTTGTATAAAGATACATCTACCAGTCTTCCCTTATACTTTTCAAAATGTTCATCTGTCAGCAGTGGTCTATCAATGCCTGGGGAGGATACTTCTAAGTAATACTCTTTTTCGATTGGGTCTAACTCGTCTAGCTTTGCGCTGAGATACCGGCTCACCTTCTCGCAATCCTCTATGCTAATATATTCCTCTTCTTCGGACTGTTTGTCTATATATATGCGTAGGTACCAGTCTTTTACTTCTTTTATATACTCTACATTAAAAAGCGCGTAGCCATTCTCCAATAGAAAAGGCTCCAGCGCTTCGCTAACAATATCAGTAATTTTTTGTTTTGCCAATTCGCACCTCGTTTGCCCCACAGGAGGGC
>JAVBKP010000082.1:0-7839 GCA_031553975.1 Anaerovoracaceae bacterium
GGAACCGTCCCCTTGTGTTTTTAACCTCTTTGAAGTGGGGATGTTAGGCAAGTTGGTCCGCCTGTTCCAAAGTAAGATAGGTTTTTACCAGGATATGTATATACTGTTGCCCCAGCATCTTCTAACCCTTTTTTTACTTTAGGATTCCCCTCTAACATCATACATTTGCGATTTCCTAGCGCTAGCACGTTAGAGCCAAGATAATCATATTCCACATCGTCTGTTTCTACCAATGTAATACCACGTTTAATTAATAACTCTCTAAAAAACACTGGCATGAATTTTGAATACACTACCGCTAGATCCTGATCTACCATGCTGATAATGCTCATCAAATGCAGACATGCTGCTTCACCTTCTCCGTGAGGCATTGGTACTACAATGATTTCATCAATTGCATCACCTACTATCTCTTTGAACTGTCTGATGCCTTCTTCGTTGGTACGGTATCCTTGGCCTATAGCCACAGTCCTCTCGTCTAGCCAAACGATATCTCCACCTTCCATCTTGCCTTCGCCTTTAATCATGCCAAGGGTAGGTATACCTATTGATTCTAAATATTCCCTGGTCGCAGCAGGCTCACCACTTCTGAGGTCTTTGCCCATAGGGAAATATACGGCACCTTTTTTAGTGGTCTTAACTGTATCGTGGGTATAAATAGAATCCATCCCTGCATTTTCATTAAATGGAAGATAATATACGTTCTCTACGTTTTCTTTAATGATTTTCTCAAATACGTCATATTCTTCTTTTACTTTTTCAAGGTCTGGTGATTCAAAATACCCAAACTCTTTATAATTTTTATCAAGGTATTCCTGATTCCTAAAAGCATTTTCTGGTTTTTTTATTAGGATTGCACCCATTTTTTCTGTCATTGATTGACAACCGTATTTCATTTTTTTACCTCCATTTTGTATACACCAAGGGCGATGGGTTATCACCGCCCGATTTTATAATATTGTTCTTTAATCTCTTTGCGCTGGGGTTAGGTCCATTTCTTTTAGTGGTACGATTTTTGTTTTGTTTTTAGCTTTATATCCAAAGTAAAGTGCGACAGCGATTGGCAATCCAATGTATGAAACCAATAATGTCTGAAGATCTATACCACTATCAGTGAATGCCCAGTATCCTTGTCCTATGATTACTACCGAACATACGATGAGTGAGAACCATGTCCCTAGTGGATAAAACTTAGCTTGAAACTTTAAATATCCAATACTCTTTTGTTGCGCTGCATGAGCCTTTCTAAATCTAATATGTGATACACAAATCCCAAACCAAGTGATAAATCCAGTCAATCCTGTTGCGTTATATAGCCATGTGTATACAACACTGCTGCCTTTTGCGTCTGCTAAAAAACAAATACAAGGGATTACTGCCATAGCTAAAACAGCAATATACGGAACTCCTGATTTACTAGTGCGGCCGAATATCTTTGGCGCTCTCTTTTCTCCTGCCATAGAGTATAGAAGTCTGCTTCCAATGTATACAACAGAGTTGCCACAGGAAAGCACGGATGTTAAAATAACTGCATTCATCAGACCGGCTGCAAAAGCAAGACCAGCTCTTTGGAATACCAAAGTGAACGGGCTAACTGCTATATTGTCCTCAGCCGCTGCTAACAGGTTTGGATCAAGATAAGAGATCAATGTTCCCACTACAAATATTGCGCCTATGTAGAAAATGATGATTCTCCAAAATACAGACCTGATGGCTTTGGGAACAGTTTTCTCAGGGTCTTTACACTCGCCAGCCGCCACTGCTGTGGCCTCTACCCCTATGAATGAGAATCCTGCTAGCATTAAAATACTAAATGTAGCAAACCCTCCACCTACAAATGGAGCCTGTTCGATACCCCAGTTCTCCAATCCGCCTGTATGACCTTTCATGATACCGACGATCATAAAAAGCCCAATAGCTAAAAATACCACGATTGTCACTACTTTGATTCCTGAGAACCAAAATTCTGATTCTCCATAAATTTTTGCTGAAAATAAGTTCAGTAGAACGAGTAAAAGTAGCGCTAATGCACTCCATACTGCCGCTGGCGTATCTGGGAACCAATAGTGCATGATAATGGCTGTAGCTACTAGCTCTACAGATATGGTCATAACACAGCTATACCAGTAGTTCCATCCCATCATAAACCCAAATGCTGGGTCTACATAATCCCCTCCATATACCTCAAATGAGCCTGGTACGGGTTTGTGTGTAGCCATTTCTCCAAGTGCCATCATGATAAAATATACCGCTAGACCTATTATGGCATACGATAGCATGGCTCCACCAGGGCCTGCTGTACTAATAGATGCACCTAGCCCAACGAATAGGCCTGTTCCTATTGCGCCACCTATGGCTATCATATTCATGTGCCGTGGTTTTAGGTTTCTTTGTAGCTCATGTCCTTGCTCTTTCATTTTTGTCACTCCTTACTATTTTACTTTTTTGCAATAATTTGAAAATCTTCAAATTGATAAACGAATAGATTCTCTGGTATGACATATGCTGCTGGATATTTATCTTCTCTATCAGGTAAAGATGCTACGGATAGGTCTCCCTTGAGGTAGTAGCCCTCTGTAGCTTTGCCTTTGGCTATGCGTCTTAGCCCTTCTGCTACTTGCTGTAAGATTTTTGGATCTGCTACTGGGTCGTTATGAGAGGGACGAAGTATTTTAATCCCCGTATTTTCTGCAATATCACCTGCTTTCTCTAATGAATCTGCATAGGTATCAATCTGTGAATTGCGATAAAACTCACCTTCAAAATGCGCGTATAGATGTCCTGGGTAGTAGGTATCACCTGTGAAAAGCTCTTTGCTGTCTTCATCAAGCAGCATGATAGCCTCTGGGGCATGGCCTGGGGTATGTATTACTTTCAGCCGCTTGCTACCTAAATCAACTATATATCCATCATCAATAGGTTTTGGATTTGAAGGTTTTATCTCATATGTAAAGTCATCATACACTAAGCCTAGCACCTTTAGCTTTTCTGTTTCAAAAAGGCGTTTTGTGGCTTGTGGTGCCATTTCACTGATGCTGTACCCCCGCTCTAATCTGCTTATGGCAGTTGGCTCATTCATGACCATCACTTGATCAAACATATAGTTGCATCCCACATGGTCAAAATGTACATGTGAGTTCATTACAAGTAGTGGCTTGTCTGTAATAGCATCTACCACATCTTTTATGTTCTCAATACCCATTCCCGTATCCCAAAGCAATGCTTTTTTATCTCCTACAATTAAGTAAGAGATGATTTCTTGGAAGTGATATGGTTCATATATTGCGTATACGCTACCGCCTAGGTCATGTACATGGAACCAAGGGCTACCTACATGAATCCTCTTATATTTTGACCAAATCTCAGGGTTTCCCATACTCTAAAATCTTAGTGAAAGACAAGATAGTCCTCCATCAAGTTTTCTAAATTCGGATGTATCTACAACAATAACTTCATAGCCAGCATCTTTTACTGCTTTTTCTACAGTAGGATAGCCTTTTGCTACAATTACTTTATCGTTTACCCAAATGCAGTTGGCTCCATATGCCTCATTTTCAGGTACTACAATTTTCTCATATTTTTCAAATTCTGGTTTTTCGATGAACTCGCCAGAAACTAGCATTTTATTATTCTCTATGTAGTTCACACCTGTTTTTAAGTGGAGAACTTCTTCTAATGTCACTTCTGATCCAGTTAGTCCCCAGCCTTCTAATATCTCCACGAACTGCCTAATGCCTTCTTCATTGGTTCTAGCAGAGCGGCCAACATAAAAATGATCTCCCACCATCATAACGTCACCACCATCAAGTGTGCCTGGTGATTTAATATATGCCATTTTGTCATCGCTGAAAAACTGTTTAACAGCTGGTATCATATCTACGATTTCTTGATTTCTCGAATCGGCTCCTGGGTTAGAAATGATAGCACCTTTTCGTGTAATGACAGCAGTATCCTCTACAAAGCAAGAGTCAGGGAATCTCTCATCTGCCTCTAGTCTAGTAACTTCTACCCCGCACTGCTTTAGGGCCTCGATATAGTTTTCGTGTTGCTTTAGGGCAAGGTCATAATCTGGCTTTCCTAACGCTGGCGCAGATGTAATTCCTTCTACCATAGCCTTACATGGGTTTTTTACAATGACATTCTTAAACATAGTTGTACCTCATCTTTCAATTCGATATATTATATATTGTATATAATATATTTTATATCACACTTTGAATACCTTGTCCATTGTTTTGACAAAAAAACACAAATTAGACAGGAATAATGGGCAAAACAAGCAAAACAGGCACGGTTCTATGTTTCTTTTGTCTGAAACACAAGACCGTACCTGTTTTATTCTGTTTTGGGTTTTCTTCTATACCGATTCCATGTAGGCTTTCTGCGTGTCCCAATGTGTATCTCTCAAATACACAGATAGTTTTTCGCTCTCGCCGTTATTGAACATAACCAGCATTTTTTCATGTTCTTTATTCGCTTCTTCTAGAATCTCATAGGTTTTTTGACTATCATCTGGCTGATAAATTTTTTTGAGAAATTTTTTCTTTAGCAGGTTTAGTGTGTGTACAAGGCTCCTGTTAGGGCAAACGTTGAGATATACGCTATGGAATTCCTCTTGTAGCTTGTAATACATGGTGTGGTTTGCTTTTTGGATGGCCAAACTCATACTCTCAATGTAGTATTCCATATCATTCATGTCCTTTTGCGTAATATGCGGACAGGCAAGTGATGCTGCCATCCCATCTAAAATCCCAATGACAAAGTATATTTCTTTCGCCTCTTCAGGGCTAACATTCTTTATTACGAAACCCTTTCTAGGTGTGTTGTCTAGGAATCCTTCA
Organism: Anaerovoracaceae bacterium; assembly: GCA_031553975.1. GTDB lineage: Bacteria > Bacillota > Clostridia > Peptostreptococcales > Anaerovoracaceae > JAVBKP01. Next base: position 4,842 of record JAVBKP010000082.1, read on the forward strand.
GCTGATAGCTGTATCAGTGCTTCTCTCACTGGTGTTCTGCTAATATTAAGCTTATCCGATATGCTATTTTCGTTAATCTTCTCACCTATAGCTATGTTGCCTTTGCTTATTTGCTCTGCTAGGTAATTGTATACATGATCCTTTAGTGTTAAAAATTCTTCCATTTGCTACCTCTTAGCCCTATCGTTTGTTAACACAAGGGGACGGTTCCTATGTGTTCATTATTTGTTAACACATAGGAACCGTCCCCTTGTGTTGTGTTTCTTGTTTGGCTCCTGTGTTTTGCTAACCGCCTCTATGGTCTGTTCTATTTCCTCCATTGTTGTGAAATATCCTACGCTAAATCTTACAGTCCCTGCGTCATAGACGCCAAGGGCTCGATGGGCCAGAGGCGCGCAGTGGAATCCACTGCGGACACATATGTCATATGTGTCATCGAGCCAAAATGCCAACTCTTGGGAATCATATTTTGCCTCAATTCCAAAAGCCATAGAGAGCAAGGTTCCACCTCTATAGAATATTTTAGAATGTTCTATATTTTTAAGTCCATTAAACAGACTTTGTGACAATAATAATTCGTGATTTCTTATATTCTCTAACCCCGTTTTGTTTATGAATTGAATGCCAGCGTCTAGTGCCATTATGCCTGGTAGATTAAGTGTTCCCGCTTCATACCGATCTGGCAGTTCCATTGGATGGGCTAACTCTAATGAACGGCTTCCTGTGCCGCCGTGCTTAGAACTGTTCAAGTTGGCACGCTCCCCTACATATAACACACCAGTTCCTTGTATCCCGAACAAGGATTTGTGCCCTGCACATGCTAATAAATCAATATTCATAGCCTGCACATCTATGTCGTATACACCTGCTGATTGAGAAGCATCTACTAGAAATATAATATTTTTTTCTCTACAAAGCCTACCGATTTTTTCAATGTCTACCACATTGCCATTGACATTGGACACATGATTGACGATGACAAGCTTGGTATTTTCCTTTATTAGGGTTTCTATGGTCACCATTTGTATCTGTCCCTGCTCATCTGGATAGGCCACATCATATGTAATTTTTTTATCTTCCATTGACGTCAGCGGCCTGTATACAGAGTTATGTTCATAGGCAGTAGTCACAACATGATCACCCTTATTCAAAATGCCTTTGATAGCCATATTCAAAGAATCTGTGCCATTGGAGGTAAATATGACTCTCATGGGGTCTGACGCATTGAAAAAGGCAGCCACTGTCTCTCTAGCATGATATACCTGCCTGCCTGCTGCTACAGATAGCTTGTGCCCCCCTCTGCCAGGGTTGCCTCCATACATGGTCAATGCCAAACCCACGGCCTCATGTACTTCTTTTGGCTTTATGAAGGTGGTTGCCCCATTGTCTAAATAGATCATTTGCACAATTTCCTACCTATCTTAACAGATTTTTTCTACAGCTCTTTTGCCATTGATTTTTTCATTGCCCAACGCATACAAGTATGCCGGCACGGATAGCCCCTCTGTGAACGTTTTTATTTCCTCTAAGTGGGCATTTTTAAACCTAATAGCCAGACCGCAGCTAGCACTAATCTCCGTCGGTGTTGGCATCACTGCAATTTCAAATTCTTCTCTCGCCAGTTTTTCCACTTGCATACTATGACTGGTGGCGTCGAATGCAAGTACATAAAAAAAATTATTCATTTATATCTTAATACCGTTTGAAGCTTTGTGCATTGCCTCCACCATGGCATACATATTCGTCACACCGCCAACAGCAAGTTTTTCTGAAAGTCCATAAAAATTCAAGCAAGCACCGCAAGAGAGAATCTCTGTCCCTTCTTTTTCTAGTTGCAACAGGCTATCTAGTACCAGCGAGCCTTCTGTACTCAACTTAATGCCACTATTGATAAACATAATCTTAGATGGCCTAGGCTCTACCTCTGTTAGGGCATAAATATATGCTTTCATCAGATTTGCCCCTAGTTCATCGTCACCTTGTCCGTACTTGTCAGTGGATATCTGAATCACCACATCATGATTCAAGGACAGATCTTCCGCATCCTCTCCTACGGGTTTTGTAATGGTTACCTCATAAAGCCCCGCATTTTCCGCACAGCTGACTTCATATCCAAGACTTTTAGCAAATCCTTCTAGGTTCTCTACTGCCATCTTATTGTCTACAGTGGTCACCGTCTGCCCTTCTTTCATGGCATCAAGTGCCTTTTTTGTCAAAATAATAGGTTTTGGACAGTCCATTTTTGTTGCATTAATCTTAATCATTTTCAATCTCCTTTTATGTAACACAGTGGGGACGGTTCTAGCGTGTTCGGATGATACAATGCTCGAACACGCGAGAACCGTCCCCCTGTGTGTTTACCCCTGTTGGGGAATAAAGAGACCCGCATTACGCGGGCCTATCATGTTTATATTTCGTCTTCGTACTCTTGACCCTGATCATACTGTATTTGCATTCTCGGTGCCGTTGGTATATCATCTAGTTCCATATTACGGGCTTTAAAGGCCATTTCTTTCAACTGATTGCGATTATCATCTACAGTTCTAACGATATTGCCAAGAGATTGCTGTATCTTGTCGTACATTTCTTGCACATACATCTGATTCATTTCTGACACTTGAGATTGGAAGTTTTTCATGATTCCCTCTAGGTACTCGTATGTATCCACTTTTACATTTTTTGCACTGCTATCCGCATATTTTACGATTTCTTCTGCTTTTCGCTTTGCTTTGATCACAATGTCGTTATTCTCTAACAATGCTTCCGCTTCTATTTTAGCGTCCCTCAGTATTTTTTCGGCCTCTTGCTGGGCCTCTGAGATAATACGCTGTCTCTCTTCTTTAATCCAAACCGCCTGCTTTATTTCGTCTGGAAGTTCTACACGGATTTCCTTTACTATTTCTAGAATCTCTTCCGCATCGACCATGATTTTTCCTGTCAGTGGCACGCCTACGCTAGAATCTACAATATCTTCTAATTCTTCTAGTAATTCAAGAAC
>JAVBKP010000100.1:0-14890 GCA_031553975.1 Anaerovoracaceae bacterium
CGAAAAAAGAAAAGAGCGCCCTTTTCGACGCCCTGATAGTGCTGATTTTATCATATGATAATGCAAAAGTCAACAATTTTACACATATATTGTGTAAAATAAACACAATATTTATTTAGATAATTTTATAGCAAGCGCTGCGGCTTCTTTTTGAAGGTATTCCATCAGATCGCTCCTAGTAAGATAGCCTGTCTGTATTTGCAAAATCACAGTGTCATATCTAAGGAGGACGGTGTCAGAATAATAACTCAAATAAGCCCCTTCTTGTGCACCCCATGCGGCTACCTGTTCCGGCGTCATTTCAGTGGTTGGGCGCATATGCTCTAGCTCGTAGGCGTAGAGTGCTTCATTATTTGATCTTTTAGCTCTTTTTAGAGATTTCTCATTCTCAAAGCTATTTTGTTTAATGAAACTGTCGAATAACAGCTTTGCCTGACCTGAAGTTTTGGCTACGATGACTTTTGTCTCTATTGATTCACTCTTACTGGACTCATAGTATTCATACTGAAACGGAAAAAATACACTGGCATTATTCTTGTAATGACTACGCTCTATGGTATCATTTGATAGATGAATAGCAGGTCTATCCTCAGGAAGTGGGTTGGTTGTCCCAGCACTACCTCCTATATGGGGCATCATAAGTATAGCAAATAACATTGATATGAGGGGAGCGGCTATTAATAAAATAAAAAAGCCTACTTTATTGCGACTGTTGCTCTTTGGCACGGTTTGGACCCGAATGGCAAAACCTACAGATATGGCAAAAACAATTGGAAATGGCAATAAAATGGAAAAGACCATAGCAGGTATCCCATTCTTAATTTCTATTAGCACCACGGCAATAGTAAATATAATTGTGGCAATTGAAGCAAACATTAAACAGAATACGTAGAGCTTGGAAGCTATATAGTTCTCTCTGGGTATCTGTTGTGATTTTTTGGCGTATCCTACGTTTCGGAATTGATGCCACAACAACTGTATAAGTCTAATGATCCCAAGAGGTATGCAAAGTACCAGAAACCCCCACTGCAAAATACCGCTATTTGAAAGCAACGCACTATAGTGAAACGGGTATGCAAAGTAGCCAGAATAGGCCAACACGGCAAGTAAAAATAATATACTGAATAATTCTCGCTTAAACCCATGGGTAAAAGCACTGATTGTGCTTTCTACATCTGTATGTATGGGAATGGTATTTGGATTGTTTGCCTCGGTGAAAAACACCTGGGTGGATTTGGCATTGGTAGCGAACTTCCAACCAGACATCTCACATGTTAGCCTGTATTCTTTGGCATCATTGCTGTTGGGGTAATCAAAAACTGTTATCCTAGGGAATTCATCAACATAAAAAATTAAGTCTTTAGGCTCTGTTTTTCGATAGACCAATGAAAAGTACTTAACAGAGTCAATCATCCACCCTTTCTTAGCCATGGCTTCAAAATGAGATTCCATGGACTTGAGGCTGGGGACAATATACTCGCGCTTGTATTCTTTTGACATGGTTTAGTCCTCCACCAACATACCAGTTGACAATAAAAATTCGCTTTCTGAGATTTTCTTTTCTTTTTTAGCTAGTTTCATTGGTTTTTTAATGAATTCGTTGTACGCAGCTACAGAGTTTTTTAGACGTTGAAACTCTGTATTTAGCAAGGTGCGCCCTTTGTCTGTGATTTGATATGTTTTACGCCGACCATCATCAGAGAGTTGTACTATGATTCCTTCTTTTTCAAAACGAGCCAATAACGCATACAGCGTACCAGCACCTATCTTTACCGTATTCACAGACAACTCTTGGACTGTTTGCATGATTTCATACCCATACATGGGATGCGTCAGTGCCAACAATGTGTAATACATTGGTTCTGTCAAGGTTTGTAGTTGCTCTCTTGCCATAAAATCACCTCTTTTTTGCAATAATTGTTAATGATTTAACATAATATTCTAAAAAAACGCAAGCTATATCGATTATAAATACAGCTACACTAGATATACCATATAATGATATATCCAATATCGATATAATACCTTAAAAAAAGTATGAAGTCAACAAAAAAAGGTCTAAATTCGCCAAATAGGCAAATTTTAAACCTTCTTTAACCCAATCAAGAGGAACTAAATCCTGAGTTTTCAATACATATTAATTTGAAGATACAGGTTATTCACCTACTAATATATCTCCGTTGCCATCTACACCGATGACTTTCTCTCCTTCTTTTCGAAGTTCTATAAGATAATCTACAGCATCTTGCTCTATGATTTCACCAGGGCAAACAAGTGGGATTCCTGGTGGGTATGGAATCACTGATAAGGCACAAACACACCCGATGGAATCTTCTAGTTTGACTCTTTTCTTTCCCCTTGGTATATCCGTTACCCTTGGCGGTGCAGGTAAAACCAGTTTTTTCTTTTTAGGAACGTCGTCGGGAACTAGTGTATTGGCATCAGCTATGACTGTGAGTCTATTGAGTAACTTTTCATAGTCGGAGCGGGTATTACCTAAACCAGTCATACACATTAATATGTTGCCTGTATAAAGCTCTGGATAAATTTGGTCGTCAATTAATAGTTTTTCAAGTTCTGCGCCGTCTATATCATAGGCGCTCATATCTAGGTTAATTTTTGTCCAGTCCATTCGGTCAATATTATTCATAATACGAAGGCCTGGGATTTTTTTAGCACCTTCATAGAAATAGTCCAAATTATCTGACCATTCGGTTAGCAATTGTTTTCCATGTTGATTTAATATTTCTTTGTTCAGCTCAAGTGAAGTCATTAGAATGTATGATGGACTTGTGCTCTGTATAGCCCTAAGTTTGTCTTCTAGTCTAAATTGATCCACGTTATCTGAATTTAAGTTCAGGACAGCAGTCTGAGTCAATGATCCTAATGTCTTGTGGATGCTGTTAATTACAATGTCTGCGCCTTGTTCTTCTGCTGATTTTGGCATGTCTTTGCGGGTATCCCAGTTGCTAAAAAACTTTAAGTGCGCCCCATGGGCTTGGTCTACGATTAATATCTTTCCGTACTTATGGACAATATCTGCGATAGCTTTAATATCGCTGCAAACTCCATAATAGTTAGGGCTTGGAAGGATTACAGCCTCTATGTCAGTATTGGATGACAGTGCTTTTTCTATATCGTCTGGCTTTATGGCACCAGATATGCCCCACTCTTCTAGGTACTCTGGATGCACGTATACAGGTTGAATATCAGCTAGCGAGAGAGCATTGAAAGCCGACTTATGGCAGTTTCTAGCTAGGAGTAGTTTTTTACCTTTTTTCACCGTAGCAAGGATTGACGCAATCACACCACCTGTGCTACTATTGACTAGATAATATGAATGTTTGACGCCATACAATTGGGCGTACTCGTCTTGGGACTGTTTGATGATGCCTTCGGCTTGATGCAGACTGTCTGCACCAGGGAACTCAGTGATATCGTAGTCAAAAAAATCTTTCATAAATTTGTCATAGCCAAGGCGTTTAAATAGATTGGTACCTTTGTGCCCTGGCATATGGAATGATACTGTTTGTTTTGTTGCATGTTCTTCAAGGAACTTAAATAATTGTGACAATGACCTACCTCCTAATCGTGACGCATGTATGCTTAATTGTTTTTGTTTGCTTCTTGCCGTTTTATGAAATCCAATCGATCTAAATAGCTTTGTAGTATAATAACGGCCGCTTGTTTGTCTATTACTTCTTTACGCTTTTTGCGACTAACATCGGCTTCGATTAAGACAGCCTCTGCCATTTTGGTAGTAAAACGTTCATCTTGGAATGCGATGCTCACATCTTTCATGTTCATACTACGCATTTTGTTTTCTAGCATGGTCTTGAACTCTTGGACTTTTTCCGTTTGGAGGCTATTCTCTCCACTAAAGCTCAAGGGTAGCCCAATGACCACTGTCTTGCAGTTGTGTTCATTGATCAATGCTATTATTTTATCGCAATCCTTACGGATTCCAATTCTTTCAATGGTTGTTATTGGTTGTGCAGTGATACCAAGGGGATCACTTATTGCTACACCAACTGTTTTGTCGCCTACATCAAGGCCGATCATTTTGTCCACTATGATACCTCTCGTGTTAATTTTTTGAATAAAAACAATATATCTAATATAAACTAAATAAGTGAGGTTTGCAATGGAAAAAATCGTTAAAAATAGACAAAAGTTTTCAAGGTTTTTACTTGAAATTCTAAAACGTTTAAATGAGCCATTTTATGGAGGTATTGCTGCGGAATTGGGTTTCTTTTTTTTGTTTTCATTGGTGCCGTTGGTTGTGGTGTTTACAGAGATATTAGGCGTGTTTTCTATATCTATGACCATTCTTACGGATATGCTAAAACAATATACCCATGAGGAGTTTGCAGAAGCTTTGATTCCGTATTTATCCTATTCCCCTTCAGGCACGATTAATGTGGTGTTTATTCTCTTGGCCTTGTGGGCGGCCTCCAAGGCCCAATATACCATGATACGAATTTCTAACTATTCCTATGGATATGCGGTCAATGGGTTTAAGAATTTTGTGCTAGAAAGGCTTAGAGCAATAGTTACGGTGGTTACCATGCTTTTTATGATGGCTTTCACTTTGGTGATTTTGGTGTATGGGGAGGGAATCTTGCATTTAGTAAAACTTTATATTAACAACGAACTAGGCATACATTTTTATTTAGACGATTTTTGGCTATTCCTTCGTTGGCCAATTTCTATATTCATTATTTTTATGACTGTATTGTATAACTATGCAGTACTTCCTCAAAAACGTTTAAAAATCAAGAGAGTGATCCCTGGGGCGCTATTTGCCTCTGTGGCCATGGTAATAGCCAGTGCGGTATATTCTTATTATGTATCAATCTATGCTAACTATGACCTGCTTTATGGCTCTCTCGCTACTATAGTATCACTTCTATTATGGTTTTATATCATCGGATATATATTGGTATTAGGAATTTTAATCAATGTAACTAGGGAAGCTAAATAACAAATGGGGACGGCGCACCCCAAAAATCAGAGATTTTCGGGGACCCCACATAAGTCGGGACAGTTCTAAATAGCTGACCGAATGGTCAGCTATTTAGAACCGTCCCCTTTTTGTAAATTAGAACCGTCCCAATTTAATTAGGTTGCATTATTTTACGAATTCTTGCACCCAAATCAGTTGTCCTTTTGTGTCTGTAACACAACCGACACCCAATGTTGTATAGTTTTTGCTCATAATGTTGGCTTTATGACCTGATGAATTCATCCAAGCTGTCATAACGGCTGTAGGTGTTTTTTGACCTTTGGCTATATTTTCACCGCAGGCTGTCCATTTAACACCAAATTTTGTTAAAAGCTGGGACGGGGATCCGTAAGTCGGAGATGTATGGCTAAAATAATTTTTGGTAGCCATATCTGAAGCTTTTGCATTGGCGGCCTTTGCAGCATTGGCATTGAGTTTTAATGCAGGTAGTTTCTGCTTGGCTCTTTCTTTGTTAACTAAGGTCAATACTTCTGTTTCAAATGATGCTTTGCCTGCTATAGTGTTTGTATTATTCGCTGCTGAAGTCCCTGCAGTGCCAGGTACTGTAGGACGAGTCCCTGTAGTTGCTGGCCTTTGGTTTGTAATATTGCTGGGCAATTGATAGCTAGAGTTGGGACCATATTGAAAGAAGTTAATGGTTCCTTGCTGTGCTGCATCATAATTTGTCATGTCGTCTGTTGGCGTAATCCCATTGTTATTGTTTTCTGTAGCCAATGGATTAAAATCATTGTCTGGATTATTTCCTATGTCTGAAAGGTTTCTGTCATTGTCAAGTGTAGCCACTCTTCCACTATTGGTCATGTTATTGTTATTGGCTATGCCGTCATTTGCTCCTTCAAACATGTAATACGCTGGTACGGCAATTACCACAGCACCTACGACGCATAATGTCCAAAATGTTGATCATTACATAATGTTCCCCCTTTTTCATGGAATAAAATATTTATTAATAAATAGATTACTCAGTTATTATTAGCAGAAAAAGCAATAAAAAAAGCCATCAAATCTTGCCTATATTGGCATAATTTGATGGCGTATTTTTTGGGAATTATTAAATTTTCTTATTTAAGAATGCTCTCAACAACCATTCTACAATCTCATCTCGCTCTAGATGCTTGATAAGTCCACGAGCATTATTGTGGCTTGTGATGTAAGACGGATCACCGGATAGAATATATCCTACAAGCTGATCGATGGAGTTATAACCTTTTTCCTCTAACGCATCAAAGACAGTATTTAAAATGTCGGAGATGTTTTGTTCTGGTTTTTCTGGCTCCATATTGAAAAAAATAGTATTACGATTGTCCATTTAAAGCACCTCTTTCTACTTAACTTCGGCTACTAGCTTTTCTGCTAAAGCCAAAGCTTCGTCCACTTTTGTAGCATCTTTGGCACCGGCTTGTGCCATATCAGCCTTACCGCCACCACCACCGCCGCAAGTTGCTGCGATTTGTTTTATCATATTGCCTGCATGGAATCCTTTTCCTACGAGATCGTCTGATACAGATACCATAAAAGTAACTTTTTCATTTGCCACGGAGGCAAATACCATGACCAATGATGCATTGTTTGATTTTAGTGTGTCGGACATATCTCGAAGTTCATTGATATCAAAATCCTCAAACTTTAGGGCTAATACTTTGACACCATTGATTTCTTTTGCACTATCCATCAGTGTACCGACCATATCACCCATAGCTTGTTTTCTAAAATCTTCTAATTCTTTTTTAGTCACTTTATGATCTTCTAATATACTGTGAAGCTTATCTGCTAGGCTTGCCCTGTTGGTTTTTAGCTTATCAGCGGCATCTTGTAACAATGCATTGGCTGTGTTTAGGTGGTCATACATTGCTTTTCCTGTGATGGCTTCTATTCTACGAACCCCAGCTGCTACACCGTTTTCAGAAAGGATCTTAAAGGCACCAATCTGGCCGATATTTGATACGTGGGTACCGCCACAAAGTTCCATACTAAAGTTAGGAACGGTAACGACACGAACGGTATCTCCATATTTTTCACCAAACAAGGCAGTGGCACCACGTTTTTTTGCTTCGTCAATGGACAGTTCTTCTGATACCACAGGAATGAATTCGTTGATTTTATTATTGACAATTGTTTCGATTTTTAGTAGATCTTCTGGGCTGATTCCTTCAAAGTGTGTAAAGTCAAAGCGTAAACTCTCTTCTGATACAAGAGAACCAGCTTGGTGAACATGACTCCCTAGGACATCTTTTAATGCTTGGTGTAAAAGATGTGTGGCTGTATGGTTACGACAAGTATTATTTCTATCACTCGGGGTAACAGCGCAGTCCACGGTGTCGCCTTTTTTAATCTCTCCAGAACGCACCAACACCCTGTGTATATAAGCACCTTGCAGCTTCTCAATATCCACAACTTCAAGGTTTGCTGTATTGGTTGACATAATTCCATTATCGCTAACCTGCCCACCCATCTCAGGATAAAACGGGGTTTTATCAAGGACTATGGTTCCTTTATCGCCTTGCTGTAGGCTTTGCACTTCATCGCTTTGATTGAACAGTCCAAGTATTCTGCTAGTTGTGTTTAGTGTATCATATCCTAAAAATTCTGTATTACCAAACACTGAAAAATCATATTGTGCTGATGCCCAACCAGCTTCGTCGCTGGCTTTACGACCTGCTCTCGCCGTTTCTTTTTGGGTTTGCATGTTTATTTTGAAGTTTTCCATGTGAATTGTATATTTTTTCTCTGCAAGAATCTCTTCTGTCAGCTCTACAGGGAATCCGTAAGTATCGTATAATTTGAAGGCATTCTCCCCACTCAGAACAGTACTTTTAGTAGTCTCAAGTTCTTTGATATATTCATCAAGGATTGCCATACCTTGCTCAATGGTTTCGTTGAATTTTTCTTATTCGATGGTTAGTAGCTTGCGGATATAATCCGCTTTTTCTTCTAGCTCTGGATAGGCAACTTTTGAAATCTCAATTACTTTATTAGACATATCAGCCATGAAAAGCCCTTTGATGCCTAACAACCTACCATGCCTAGCTGCTCTTCTAAGGAGCCTGCGTAGTACATACCCTCTTCCTTCGTTGCTAGGAATAACCCCGTCGCAAATCATAAAACAAACGGAACGTATATGGTCTGTAATAATACGGATGGAAGAATCTGTAGGCGTGGTACCACCATTGTATTTTACGCCAGATACACGAACAACTTCATCTAGAATAAACCTGATGGTATCAATATCAAATATAGAATCAACGTCTTGCATGATACAAGCTAGGCGCTCTAGTCCCATACCTGTGTCTATGTTTTTCTTTGCAAGTGGTGTGTAGTTGTCCTCACCGTCGCTGTTAAACTGTGTGAATACATGATTCCATATCTCTACAAATCTATCGCACTCGCAGCCAGGTTTGCAATCAGGGCTACCACAGCCTCTTTCCGCACCTCTATCTACATAAATCTCAGAACATGGTCCGCATGGACCTGTGCCTATTTCCCAAAAATTATCATCTTTTCCAAGTCTAGTAATCTTCTCTGGGGGTATGCCGATTATGTTTTGCCAAATGCCAAAAGCTTCATCATCATCTTCATATACGCTTGGCCAAAGCTTGTCTGCTGGTATTTCTAGGATTTCTGTAAGGAATTGCCATCCCCATTGGATTGATTCTACCTTAAAGTAATCTCCAAATGAAAAGCTTCCTAACATCTCAAAAAATGTGGCATGTCTAGCTGTATAACCCACGTTCTCAATGTCCCCTGTACGGATACATTTTTGGCATGTGGTCATTCTAGGCGCAGGTGGCTTTTCCGTGCCTGCAAAGAAGGCCTTTAATGGGGCCATCCCAGAGTTTATTAGCAATAAACTCTTGTCTTTGCTATCTGGAACTAGTGGAAAACTCTTCTGTGCATAGTGCTCTTTGCTCACATAGAAGTCTTGGAACATTTGTCTAAGCTCATTTAATCCAATGCTTTTCATTTGTAAATAATCTCTCCTATTCGCGTAAAATGTTAAATTAAATCATAGCATATTTCTATGAGTTTTTCAATAAAAAGAAAGACCCTAAAGAGTCTTTCTTTCATAATATTATTTAATTTTTAGATAATTGTATACAATGGCAGCTGTTTCTGCATTTGTTAATGTTTTGGTTGGATTGAATAGCTTGTTCTTATCACCATTCATAATGTCTAATCCATCTACAATGGCAATGTAACCTTTGTATGTGTCAGCTACTTTGTCTTTGAAGGTATAGTTAAACATGGCGCTGTTTTGGGCTAGTTTGTCATAACCTAACATTTTAACTAAGTAAACTGCTGCTTGCTGACGTGTTACAGTGGCTAAAGGATTTCTCTCTGCCTCTGTTAGTACGCCTTGGCTGTACAAATTGTCATATAAATTGTCAATGTTGTTGGTCTGCCCATAAATATATAAGAAGAAGTCAACTTGTGTAATATTCTTGTTTGGGTTAAAACTATCACCACTACTGTTTAGGAAATACCCATTTTCAGCTAGTGTTAAGATATTTTTCTCAGCCCAGTGGCCTTTGATATCTTTGTACTCGGGAACAGCGTTTTGATACGGCTGACCATTCCAATCTAATCTAATACCAGATGCTGGATGAATCATAACTTGTTGTTTATCAACAAAATCGTATACTGGTGTGGCTGTGTTTTTACCAGTTCTAACGTACATTAGCGAATAGTCACCAGCTTTGTCAAATTCTTTGAAAGCATCTTCTTTTGAAACCGCATCACCAATTGGTAAGAATGTTACATCGTTGTACCAGTTTAGATTGTAATTACTAATCTCGCCAGTGGTTTTGTCGATTGATACGCTAATACCATTGCTACTAAAGTTATATCCGTTTACTTGTCTTGCATAGTTAAAATTGTAGTTAAGGTCTTCTATTGGATTTGGAATTGGCAGTATTTTGGCATCAGCTGTTGTCGTTAATGTGTAATAATAAGGATTGTTTACATATTTCACTTCTTTTGACTTTTCTGGAGCCATTTTAGCAATGAATTCGTCAACGATTTTCTGTGCGGCATCTACTGTTAATTTTTTCGTGCCTTTTCCTTGGGTGTCTTTGTAAAGGCTATAGCCTGTAATCTCCCCTGTCTTTGCGTTAAGGGAAACATACGCATTGTCAAAACTTATGTTCCAAGTATATTCGTTCTTGCTATAATAATTGCTATAAAGATTCGTGCTTGTTACTTTCATGTCAGCATTGATACCTGGAAGGGTTCTAGCAATTTTTTCTGCGTCTGCTTTGTTCATGATACCAGCAATGTTATCTACAGCAGCCTGCTCATCTTTTGTTAATGATGGATCTCGGTCAGCGGTGTTTGCTGAGGCAGATTCTGCTTTTGCCATACCGCCCATATCATAGAATCCATAACCGTTGTCATAATAAATGCTAGCGGTTTTGCCGGTTTTAGCATCGATTACTTTACCAGATGGATTGTTGAGTACATAGGCAGGGAATGTCATTATTGTTTTATATTTGTCGTTGTAATGAGCAAAATACTCAATGTTTATGCCTATTTCTTTTAGGTAGGACTGGGTTGCAGCAGCTTCGTTAATCATACCAGTAGCATCGGTGTAAGTATATTCAGTGTCATATGTGCCATTAAAGTTGAATGATGTCACTTCTTTTGTTGTTTTGTCAACTGATACAGTTGCTGAAATAAAACTTACAGGAATGTTATTCACATGCAACCTGTATGTATACTGGAAATTGTCTGATTGGACTGGACCTGGGGCAATGGTTTTAGATGATAGGGACAGATCCATTGCGGGCTCAGGACCACCACCAGTGGAAACTGTCTCTTCTTTGATTTCAACCATAGAAGGTGCTAGTTTTGGCATAACTTTGCTCAAGAAAGCTGTTGCTGCTTTTTTGCCTTCTGCGGATGTTAAGTCAGTTACATAAGAGTATTTTTCTTTATTCATCCATTTGTAATAGTTCAGAATGTTTCCATTTTGGTCAACGGTGGCAGAAATAGAACCTTTGCTGTTTGGCATATTCCAGTTAAGCTGCCAAACTGTTGATTTAACACCATTTACTTCGTTTTCATATGAGTATTGCGCGAAATCACTAAAAGTGCTTGGAATAGTTACAACGCTTTTTACTGCGTTAATGGCTGTTTCTAATGCTTTGCTATCACTACTTTCGGCGTTTGCTACAACCCCTGTAGAAAATACCATAGTAAAGGCTAGTGCCATGGCTAAGATACGTCTTTTCATTTTGTTTACACCTCTCCTTGTTCAATAAATAATTTGTTAAATTTAACTTCTTATATCTTTTAGACGGACCTAAGCTAAAAAAAGTTTCGTTAAAATTAAAAATTTATATGAATGGGGACGGTTCTAAATAACTGACCGAAAGGTCAGTTATTTAGAACCGTCCCCAATTTGATGTCGCCCCGGCTACGACTAGCTTAATTCGTGAACGAATAAGCCAGATCTCACCCCACGAGCTCCAGCATTCTCTGTGTTGCTCTGCAACTTTTTTGTTGGAATCGCGGGTCCCCGGCTAAGATTAGGTCAATTCGTGAACGAATAGACCTGATCTTAGCTTAGGCTCGAACCATGTGGATTTTGGTGGCATGACTTCTCCGGCATCGGCGATGGCCATAAGATCGTCAATGGTTGTTGGGAACATGGAGAAAGCTACGCCTTCTGCACCAGTTCTTTCTTCCAGCTCCGCCAGGCCTCTAATCCCGCCAACAAAGTCAATACGTTTATCGGTTCTTGGGTCTTCAATGCCAAGTATAGGTGCCAATACATTTTTTTGCAGAATGGAGACATCTAAGCGATCTACTGGGTCATTTTCATCAAAAACGCCCTGCTTGGTCATCATTTTGTACCATTTGCCTTCAACATATAGCCCAAAGCTATGTTTTGTGTCTGGACGATATTGTTCCGGACCATTGTATTGTTCTACGTTAAAATTTTCACTAAGTTTTTCCAAAAACGCTGGTGCTGAAAGACCATTCAAATCTTTTACAACCCGATTGTAATCCATAATATAAAGTTCATCGCTAGGAAAGAGAACCGACAAGAACTGATTAAACTCTTCATCGCCATCAAACCCTGCTTCTCGGCGTTTCAAACCAACTTTGCAAGCGGAAGCTGCCCTATGATGTCCATCTGCAATATACAAATAGTCCACATCAAGGAACGCTTTTTCAATATTGCCGATTAAATCAACATCATCTATTAGCCAAACAATATGAGAAACACCGTCTTCTGCCACAAAGTCATACACAGGTTTGTGTTCATCTATCCATTTTCCTATGATTGCGGAAATATCTTTTTGAGTCCTATAGGCTAGGAAAATCGGTCCTGTGTTGGCGTTACAATGATCTACATGGTTGATACGATCCAATTCTTTATCGGCACGTGTAAACTCGTGTTTTTTAATAATATTGTTTATGTAATCATCTACAGCAGTACAAGCAACAAGACCTGTCTGGGCACGGCCGTTCATGATCTGACGATAGATATAAAGCTGTGGTTTTTCATCTTTCACTAAGATTTTTTTAGCTACCATATCATCAAGATTTGCCCGGGCTTTTTCATAAACACGAACATCATATAGGTCAATGGAAGGGTCTAAGTCAATCTCGGCCTTGTCTACATGCAAAAAAGAATACGGATTGCCTTCTACCATTTTTCTAGCTTCATCACTATTCATTACATCATAAGGCAATGCTGCTACTTTTTCTGCAAATTCTGCTGCAGGTCTAACTGCTTGAAATCCTCTTACAACTGCCATTGTTAGTTACCCCACATTTCTGTTATAATCTGAACAATCTCTTCTCCAATTCGCTCTTGGGCTTCTTTTGTCGCAGCACCGATATGAGGTGTCAATGAGATATTTGGATGTTTTAGCACGCGTTGATTCTTCGTAGGTTCTTCTACAAAGACATCAAGTGCTGCTGCTGTCACTTTGCCGCTATCTAGGGCATCACAAAGGGCGTCTTCGCAGATTACCCCGCCTCTTGCGGTGTTAACTATATATACGCCATCTTTCATCTTAGCGATTTCCTCAGCACCTAAAAGTGGTTTATCACCTGGGCTTGGAATATGTAATGAGATGAAATCAGAAGTCTGAAGTAATTCATCTAGAGATACGAATGTAAAATCATCAAATCCTTCTACTTTGCCGCTTCTCTTTGTATAAATTACTTTCATGCCTAGTGCTTTGGCACGTTTGGCTGTTTCGATAGCAATTCGTCCAAATCCGATAAGACCTAGGGTTTTTCCAGCTAATTCTATTCCTTCATAATTTTTCTTGTTCCACTTGCCTTCTTTCATTGTTACATTGGCATTGTGTATGTATCGTGCAAGGCAAAACATATGCCCAATAGCCATCTCGGCTACAGAGGCACTGCTTGCATTTGGTGTGTTTCTTACAGTAATGCCTTTTTCTTCGGCATACGCTACATCAATATTATCAACGCCTACACCGCCACGAACGACAAGTTTTAGACGTCCTACTCCTGCAGCCGCATCAATAATTGGCACACGTACTTTTGTGGCAGAACGAACCACTAAAGCGTCGAACTCTTTTACTTTTTCAGCAAGTTCGGCTGGCTCATAAAACTGCTCTACTACTTCAAAGCCCTTGGATTCTAATAAAGTGCGCGCAGATGTATCCATCCCATCAGAAGCTAAAATACGAATCATTCTCAATCCTCCTATGCATTGGCCTTTTCAAAATTAGCCATAAACTCACAAAGTTTTGTTATGCCTTCATGAGGCATAGCGTTATAAATAGATGCACGCATTCCACCTACCACGCGATGGCCTTTTAGATTTGAAAAACCTGCCGCCTCCGCCTCTTTGCAAAACTTAGCGTCTAAGTCTTCATTTCCTGCTGTAAATACTACATTCATGATAGATCTATCTTCGGTACTTACATTGTTTGTAAACATTTTGCTACCATCTATATATGCATATAACTCATCTGCTTTTGCTTGATTGATTTTCTTCATGGCTTCAAGTCCACCGAGTCCCTTGATCCATTCTAATACAAGTTTGCATACATAAATCGGATATGTGGATGGTGTATTGTACATAGAATCATTTTTTGCCATAACAGCGTAGTCAAGCATAGTTGGTGTTGCTGGTAACGTTTTTCCAATTAAATCTTCACGAACGATGACAACCGTTAATCCAGCAGGCGCAATGTTTTTTTGTGCACCAGCGTAAATCAAGCCGTATTTTGTAACATTAACTGGCTCTGATAAAATGCAAGATGACATATCTGCCACAACAGGCACATCCCCAGTATCTGGTATGTAATTCCAAACAGTTCCTTCTATTGTATTGTTAGTGCATAGATGAAAATAGTCTGCTTCTGGATCTAGTTTCAATTCATCTTGCTTGGGAATACCACCTTTTGCAGTGGCAGCAACATTGATTTTATCAGAGAATTTCTTTGCTTCTTCATATGCTTTATCTGCGAATTGACCTGTCAAGGCATAATCTGCTTTTCCATTTTTAGTGAGTAAATTCATTGGTACCATAGCGAATTGCAGTGTAGCACCACCTTGCAAGAACAAGACTTTGTAGTTATCAGGAATATTCATTACTTCACGGAATAGTGCCTGGGCCTCCACGATAATCTCATCATATACTTTTGAACGATGGCTCATCTCCATGACAGACATTCCTGAGCCTTTATAGTTTAATAGCTCATCACGGGCAATGTTTAGAACGCTTTCAGGCAAAACCGAAGGGCCAGCCGAAAAATTAAAAATTCTGTTTTCACTCATAAAATCTACTCTCCTTTAATTTTAAAATAGGCATAGTTTCTCTTCCATACTATCATGTATATTGAGAAAAAACAATTGATAGAAAGGGAAAAAATT
>JAVBKP010000155.1:0-5676 GCA_031553975.1 Anaerovoracaceae bacterium
TACTTAACATTGACAGTTATCAAGCAGGTAGTGAAGAAAACAAATGGTCTATTGATATAAAAACACCAGAGATTCAAGGGTTAGATGATAAAAATCTTGAAAATAGCATCAATCAAGCATATCTACAAGAATCTAAAGATCTATACAATGGATTCATGGCAGAAATAGGCAACGTGCCAGCAAATGAAATGGCAAACAAAGCCGTTGTTTCGGGCTATGAGGTAGTTGTGAATGATGGACAATTGTTAGTAATCCGTAGTTTTGTGGATGAAATAGCGGCTTCTGCTAAAGAAAGTCTTCGTTATAAAACACTTGATGTACAAAAGCAGCAGATGCTTACATTGCCAAGCTTGTTCAAAGACGATAGCTATATTGCAATCATCAGCCAAAACATCAAGGACCAAATGAAACAAAACCCAGACAATTACTTTACAGACGATAATGGTGGGTTCAAACAAATTGCAGCCGATGCGAATTTCTTTATCAGCCAAGACAGAAAATTAGTGATTTCTTTTGATGAATACGAAGTTGCACCTGGGTTCATGGGTGTTTGCCAATTTGAGATTCCATCAGATTTGATACAAGATATTCTCGTTAGCAATGAATATGTAAAATAAAGACTTACTTCACATATTTAGGTCATAATTAAAAGATGCCGTAAAACTATGGCATCTTTTTTTCTGCTTTGCCATCACCAAAACTCTTGCCACCGCCCCAAAATCCTCCTCCATGGAGATAGATGAGAGTTGGACGCACAGTTTCATGATGGTTATCAGTATAGATCTTTCACACGTTCGGTATATAGGGTAGGCAGTACGTTGGATTTATGATACGATAGAAGTGTAAAAAAATTATGAATGAGGTCAAAAAAATGAAAAAATATTTTCAAAATGTAGCAATATTTCTACTTGTGTTGATTGGCATAAAAAACCTTTTAGCAACATTGCCACTGCGATTTACCCAGCGAATGGAACACTTTTATGGAACTGTCATCCACCCAGAAGAGGCGGCTGTTCATCAAATGCTCACTTTTTTTCTCGGACTTTTGATGTTACTTGTTGCCTATCGGTTATATAAAAAGGTACGACTTGCATGGATTATGGAAGTTTCATTGCTTTTTATAACAATTGTGATGCAAGTAATCCGATTTCACAGATTTACAGTACCAATTATAATAGTAGAGTTTTTCGTACTGGTGGTATTGCTCGTTACATACAAAGATTTTGGCAGAAAGCCTAGGCGCTTGACCGTAAAGAAATCACTTTCATTTATCGCGGTATCTCTTGCCATATTGCTGATCAGCGGAACAGCTGGTATATTTGTGATGAAAGGGCACTTAACCAATGTTCACGATATTTACGATGCTTTTTCAGGTGCCATCAAACTTTTTATTTTTATGGATAAAAGCGTTTTAACGACAACCAGCGTATTTTCAAGAATATACGTAGAGACATTAATTGATATCAATTGGATCTGCATTTTTGCGGCAGTATTTTTGTTATTAAAACCCATGATATACAATCCAATTATTACAAAACGCCATAGAGATAAGGTCAGAAAGCTGGTATTAGACCATGGACAGAATCCTATGTCTTATCTTGCACTAGAAAGAGATAAACAGTATTTTTTTGGTACTAAGGTAGATGGCGTTTGTGCTTATACCATTATCAGTGACGTTTTTGTTGTGTGTGGAGATATGATCTGTGACCAGCAAGATGGTCCTGCGTTTCTCAGTGAAATCAAAGACTATTGTGGTAAAAATATGTATCAAATTCTCTTCATCAATATTACAGGCACCTTCACGCAAGACTACCAGGCAGGTGGATTTAACATGGTGAAATTAGGAGAGGACTGTTGTTTTAAACTATCGGAGTATAACCTTGTGGGCGGTAAAGTAGCCAAGGTGCGTGCCGCCATTAATCATGCTACAAAGGCAGGTATTAATGTATACGAATATAAGCCACTTGTAAAAAAAGATGAAAAAATCGAAAGTGATATTGCTGATATTACAGAAGAATGGCTTAGGACAAAAGGCGGATATGAACTACACTTTACTGTTGGGGGAACAGGGCTTTGGGACCCTCTTGATCGTCGGTATTTCTATTCAACTGATGAAAGTGGCAGAATGCTTGGCTTTGTTGTATTTTTGCCCTATCAAAATGGATATTTAGCCGATGTAACAAGACGTCGAAATAACGCCAGCCAAGGGGTTTTGGAAAAAATCATATATGAGGCATTCATGCAGTTTAAGGAAGAGGGCACCGAATGGGGGAATATGGGGCTTTCCTCTCTCTATAATATTTCCGAGAGCGATAAAGCAAATTTTACAGAGAAATTATTTACCTATATTTACGACAATATGAACGATGGATTTGGCTTCAAACAGCTTCATCATGCGAAAGAAAAATACGCGCCTACCCACTGGGTGCCACGTTACCTTGCTTTTTATCCCAAGATATTTACGCCAAAACTTGCCATTGCTTTGGTGCGTTGCCAATTTAAGACAGGCATAGCCAAGATGATATTTTCTGAGGTATTTAAGAAAAATGAAAAGTGAGTTTAGAGAAGGTTATGTAAGATGCGATCATGTGATTTTACATTATAAAAGTTATGGGGACGGGATGCCACTGATCATGCTGCATGGTAGTATGCAAAACACAAGCGTATTTAAGAATCAAGTGACGTTTTTTAAAGACAAATATCGTGTCATTACGGTAGATAGCAGGGGACACGGACAGTCAAGTTATGGCAGCAAAAGGCTGTCTATTGATGTGATGTCTGATGATATTTTAGCTGTTATGGACACGCTTCAGATGGAAGATGCTATTTTGCTGGGCTTCAGCGATGGCGGTAATATTGCACTAAAAATGGCGAGCAAAGCGCCAACAAGAGTGTCGGCACTGGTTGTGATCGGTGCCAACATTCAGGTAGAAGGGCTTAGAGCCTTTATAAGAATTCCAGTGAAGCTTGGACATGGTCTTTTACATCTGTTGAGGTTCATCCCATCTTGTGACAAGCTTTATCAAAAAATATGGCTGATTGCAAAGGAACCGAATATTGCCCCTGACGAACTACACCGTATTGAGGCACAAACCCTTTGCCTAGCAGGTCGGTGGGATATTGTAAAGGAAGCACACTCAAGACATATTGCCAGCGAAATTAAAAATGCAGAGCTTAAGATTGTTGGCGGTGCCAGCCATAATCTGCTTGGTGAAAAACCAAATGAAATCAACCGATTGATACAAGATTTTTTGCTTGGACTAGAATAAATATCACTAATATGTACAAACTTAAACAAAAATAATTTCCACATTGTTGAAACGGAAACAAAACTCATATATACTATTATAATGTAGAAAATACGGGAGGGCAAGGTATGAATAAAGAAGATCAAGTCATGATGAGCTTTAGGACGTTGTTTAACAAGCTGGCATGGCTAAATAAGGTGAAGATGGAAAAAAGCCTCAAGGGCTATAAATCGGCTGAAGTCCATTATATTCAGTGCATTGGAAGCAATGTAGATCCCAACGTGACAACCCTTGCAGAATCACTTTATATGACCAGAGGGGCCATCAGCAAAATCACAAAAAAACTTATGGAAAAGGGCATTGTAGAAAGCTACCAGAAGCCTGACAATAAAAAAGAAATTTATTTTCGTTTGACATCCCAAGGGGAATCCATTCACAAAGTCCATGAAGAGCTGCACCAAGAGTTCAAAGACAGGGACAAAGTGGTATTTGAGCAAGTGAGCGAGGCGCAATTTGACAGTCTGCTCAAATTCGTAGAAAAGTACAGCAAGCATCTAGATGCAGAGATAGAGAAACAAAGTATAGATAATAGACCTGAATAAACTTGAATAGCCATATATCAAAGACAGTCTAACTCAATTGTGAGAAAGGCTGTTTTTTTTACATTTATTTTGTTGACACGGAAACAAAACCATGATAAGATGTAAATATGTTTCCAAGGAAACAAAACTCAACACCTGAAAGGAAAACTAAAAATGAACAAATTTAAACTACAAAATCAGCAAAGTACAGAGCAAGCTGTAGATAAGAAGGCATTGCTATTTGGCCTTATGTCTGTGCTGCTGATGGGAATAGGCTTTGGTGTGATAACACCTGTGGTGCCATTCTTAGTGGCACCGTACACAAATACACCAGAGCAACAAGCCACAGCGGTTACGCTGCTCATTTCTGTCTATGCATTTTGCGTATTCTTTGCAGCCCCGGGACTTGGTGCTTTGAGCGATAGATTTGGCCGTCGTCCACTGCTCTTACTATGCCTTTTGGGCTCGGCAGTGGGATATATAGTCTTTGGTATAGGAGGAGCGTTATGGGTACTATTCTTGGGACGTATCATAGAAGGAATCACAGGGGGGAGCATAAGTACGATCTACGCTTATTTTGCAGACATTACACCTAGCCAGCAACGGACCAAATACTTTGGGTGGGTAAGTGCATTTGCAGGAGCAGGTTTTATCATTGGACCCACCTTAGGAGGCTTGCTTGCCAAGTTTGGTTATGCAACACCTATGTATGTTGGCGCTTGCATAACCATATTAAATGTAATATTTGGATTCTTTTTCATGCCAGAGAGCCTCAATACGAAAAATAGACTGAAAGAAATTCCTCTTATGCGGTTGAATCCATTCACACAGCTTGTAAGTATACTTTCTATGAAAACAATTAAAAGACTGCTGATGGCAGCGTTTTTGTTGTGGATACCTGCTGGGGCCTTGCAAGCCATTGTCTCACAATTCACAATTGATACTTTTCACTGGACACCAGCGCTAATAGGGCTGATATACTCCATTATAGGCGCGCAAGATATTATTTCTCAGGCTTTCATAATGCCATTGCTCCTAAAAAAACTCAGTGACAAGCAAATAGCAATGCTTGGAATGGTTTCTGAGATGATAGCCTATGGATTGATTGGAGCATCAGCATTGTTTTCATTGGTGCCACTTTTCATCGGGGGCATGTTTGTATTCGGGTTTGGTGACTCCATCTTTGGGCCTTCCTTCAATGGAATGATTTCCAAATCTGTGGATGGTAGAGAGCAAGGTAGGGTGCTAGGCGGCAGCCAATCCATTCAATCTTTAGCAAGAATACTAGGTCCTATTATGGGCGGACAAATCTATGTATCACTTGGTCATGCCTCCCCTGGTTTTATGGGTGCCATCCTCATAGCTTGCGCAATAGTGGTTTTGTCATATCACAAAAAAGCCATTTGAATCAATGTTTTTTTGTGATATGATACAGTTAATATATAACGAAAAAAAGGGGGAAATATTCATGCAAAAAGTAGTATGGGTTAGGAGCAATATCAAGATGATAGGTGCCAAAGAAGATGATGGTTTGCAGGTGGTAAATGAGCTTTTGGAAAATGGTTGGATAGTAAAACACATTTCCGCTTGCGCCGTGGGGGATAGCTTAGTTTCTGGACAGGCGTACGTTGTGGTAGAAAAGCACGAGTGATAGCAATCTTATACTTTCTTCACAATGGTAATATGTGAATTGCTCAAATCTGACAAATCAATATATTCTTCCTCATTAGGATCTTCTGTGAACAACTTGATTTTTGGCCGCATGGTATATTCATATCGGTTCTGACAAACAATGCCACTTCGATGGTTGCTCAAATCAACATGGGTGCCTAAAGGATAGGCGGCAA
>JAVBKP010000152.1:0-9064 GCA_031553975.1 Anaerovoracaceae bacterium
AAAGGAGCCTCTGTGAGCAAAGCGAGCGAGGAAGGGAGAAGTGACCCTTTGCGCGATAATTTATTACTTTAAATTTTCAGGATTCAAACATTCAAGCTCTGGCACTACGAATAGTCCATCTTTTCTGATTAGCTTATCATCGAAGTAAATCTCGCCACCGCCGTATTCAGGCCTTTGGATAAGAACTAAATCCCAGTGAACGGCTGACTCATTGCCGTTGAAGGCATCTTCGTAGGAGTTACCAGGTGTTAGGTGAATGCTGCCAGCGATTTTCTCATCGAACAACGTGTCTTTCATAGGCTTGAGTACGTACGGATTAACACCAATGGCAAACTCGCCAAAGTATCTAGCCCCTGCATCTGTATCTAACAATTCATTGATTCGGTCTGTATTGTTAGCAGTTGCCTTAACGATTTTACCATCTTTGATTTCAAATACGATGTTCTCGAATGTGAAACCATCTTCGATAGATGGCGTATTGTAAGAAATAGTACCATTCATAGAGTCTTTCACAGGTGCCGTATAAACCTCACCATCTGGAATATTTAGTCCACCATCACACTTGATGACTGGAATGTCCTTGATGGAGAATGTAAGGTCGGTACCAGGGGATACGATTCTAACTTTTTCAGTTTTTTCCATGTATGAAACCAGGGAATCCATTGCTTTTGACATTTTAGAATAATCAAGATTGCATACTTGGAAGTAAAAATCTTCAAAATTTTCAAGGCTTGTATTAGCAAGTTGTGCCATGGCATTGTTAGGGTATCTGAGAACCACCCATCTAGTCTTGTTGATTCTATAGTTTAATACAGGACGATAGTTTTTCATGTAACGACTCATTTGGGCTGGATCCACATCAGACTCTTCAGACGTATTGTCTTGGGCTCTAACAGCTACATAGCAGTCCATGTCTTGCATTTGTGCCAATTGATGTTTGAACATCATTTCTAGTTGCTCATCAGAACAGCCTTTCATGATTTCACGACGAAGGGTAGTGTCCCTGATGTCTAGGTGAGGGTATCCACCAGCGGCATAGATTTCTCTAATAATGGATTGAATAAGAGGCTGAGCAGTGTTACCGTCACGACTGACTAGTACATGCTCACCTTTTTGTACTTTCATAGAGTAGTTTACTAATGTTTTTGCTAATTTTTCTATTCTTGAATCCATAGTATTTCTCCTTACATTTATTTATTTGGTTCTATTATACCCTTTGACTTGAATTAATACAATAACTGATATATACTATTGGAGGAAGTAAACCATGAAGGTTTTAATATTGTCACGAAGGCAACTGGCGGAAATAATCCGCGGTGGTTTTCGTGTTTTCATTTTTTGGAGGTTGTCAGCATGCATATGGCAGATGCATTAATATCCCCAGCAGTTGGCGGGGCGATGATGGTAGCAGCAGGTGGGGCATTGGCCTATTCTGTGAAAAAAGTACATAGGGATTTAGAAGAAAAAAATATTCCGATTATGGGCGTCATGGGGGCTTTTGTTTTTGCAGCACAGATGATAAATTTTACCATTCCAGCCACAGGCTCGAGCGGGCATATTGGCGGTGGCATTTTGTTAGCAGCTTTACTTGGACCCTATGCAGGGCTGCTTGTGATTACATCGGTGCTAGCTATACAGGCATTGGTGTTTGCCGATGGTGGTCTACTAGCATTAGGCTGTAATATAGTCAACATGGGGGTAATCCCATGTCTTGTCGCGTATCCCTTTATTTACAAACAGATAACCAAGAAGAATGTTAACAATAAAACCATTACGCTAGGATCTATGCTGGCGGTGGTGGTTGGGCTGCAACTTGGTGCCCTTGGGGTAGTATTGCAGACGGTAGCATCTGGAAAAACAGAACTTCCTTTTGCTATGTTTTTAGCACTAATGCAACCGATTCACCTGGCCATAGGCATTGCCGAAGGCGTTATTACAGCAGGGGTTCTTTGCTTTATATTCAAAGTCAGTCCAGAACTTTTAGCTGCCACAGAGGCAAATAAAAAACATAGTAGGAAGAAAGTGGCTATCTACATGATTGTAGCGACTATGATCATAGGCGGCGTTGTATCTTGGTATGCTTCTAGCAATCCAGATGGATTAGAATGGTCTATTGGAAAGGTCATAGGAGGAGAGTTAGAAAATCCTGATACGGGAATTCATAATATCTCAAGTAGTATTCAAGATAAGGTGTCGCTAATGCCTGACTATCAAAGCAAAGACAAAGGGACGCTAAATGAAAACGCACAAACAAGTTTGGCTGGCATATTAGGCTCTATAGCAGTCTTGATTGTTGTGGCATTAGCAAGCATAATGATAAAGAAGATAAAAGGAAAATCCAGTGCACAACACAAATAAAGAACTTTTTAAAATAAAATCATTGGAAGACATTGCTGAGAAGAATACGGTACTGCATCGGATTCACCCATTGGCGAAAATAATTATCACCATTGCTTTTTTAGTGATGGTGATTTCCTATGGAAAATACCAAGTCAGCGGGTTGCTTTTGTTTTTTACATATCCAATACTAGCCATGTCACTGGGGGACATACCATATAGACAGATTTTTATGAGGGTGATGGTAGCGTTGCCATTTGGAGCTTTCGCAGGGATATCCAATTTAATTCTTGACAGGGAAATAGTTTTTTCTATGGCAGGATGGGCAGTGACTTTTGGCATGATCTCGTTTGCGAGTATTGTGATCAAGACGATTTTGACAGTATCTGGGGTTCTGATATTGGTTGCCACCACACCAATGAATCAAATTATGCACCAACTGGTGCACATTGGGTTTCCCAAAATATTTATACTACAAATCGTGTTAACATATAGATATATCGGGGTTTTGATCCACGAGGCCACGTCCATGATGATTGCCTACAGACTGCGGTCTACGCTGAGAAAAGGTATAGATATAAAAGATATGTCAACTTTTTTAGGGCAACTGCTCTTGCGGAGCTTTGGAAAAGCCGATAAAATATATAGCGCTATGAAATGTCGTGGCTTTGACGGGACGTACAGATACACTGTCCATGAGCCGATGAAAGGTAGAGACTGGCTATATACGGGTACATTGGTAGCAACATTTGTGAGCGTGAGATTTATAAATATTGGCGTACTCGTAGAAAATACGTTTAGATAGGAGAATGTGGTGATACATATTGAAAATGTAAGCTTTTCATATCCAGATAGCAATAAGGTGCTTGGCAGTGTCAGTTTAGACATACACACAGGAGAGACCGTGGGGATCGTTGGGGCCAATGGAGCAGGCAAATCCACTTTTCTCAGTCTTTTGGTAGGGCTGAATGTGCCAGAGGCGGGCAGTATCAATGTTGATGGGGTGTCAGTCAAAAATAACACACTAAAAGAAATACGAAAAAAAGTAGGCTATGTATTTCAAAACCCAGATGATCAACTCTTCATGGCAAAGGTGTATGACGACATAGCGTTTGGACCTCGGAACTTTGGATTTACCAATGATGAAATAGAGAAGATAGTAAATGAAGTTATGGATAGATTTGGCATAGGGCATCTGGCTCAAAGGCCACCTCAAAAACTGTCTGGTGGAGAGAAAAGGAAGGTTGCTCTTGCTGCTGTATTAGCATTAAATCCAGAAGTATTGCTTTTAGATGAACCCACTTCGTTTTTAGACCCCAAGGGCAGGCGAAACGTGATTCATACCCTAAATGAGCTTACCTATACAAAAATCATAGCTACACATGACCTTGATATGGTATTAGAAGTGTGCGATAGAGTGGTAATTTTCAAATCGGGACAGATAGTTGCAGACGGTATACCAGAAGAGATATTTAAGAAAGCAGCATTGCTAGCAGAGTGTGACTTAGAAGAGCCACTTAGTTATAAAACCAGAGAGGTAAAAAGACATGATGATTGATTCAATAATCGAGAGAAAGTTCAATGCATTAAAAAGCATAATCAAAGACACAGGCAACATTGCTATAGGGTTCTCCGGAGGGGTAGATAGTACATTTCTCTTAAAAGTATGCCATGATATAGCCCAAGGTACTGAACAAAAAGTAGCGGCCATAACAGTGGAAAGTCCTATGTTCTCAGATAGCGAAAGGGAAGAAGCAGAGCGAATCTGTAAGGGAATTGGAGCTGAGCAATATGGAATCAATGCAACGTGGGACGATATAAAAAGCTTTGCTCACAATCCGGAAGACCGATGCTATTTGTGTAAGAGAATTGTATTTGACAAAATAATTCGCGTGGCAAATGAACTAGAGCTAAAGGTGGTTTTTGATGGAACCAATGCAGATGATAAGTTAGATTATAGACCAGGGCAAAAAGCTTTGCAGGAAATGGGTGTTAAAAGCCCATTGGCTGAAGTGGGGCTTACAAAATTGGATATACGCCTTTTATCTAAATCCTTAGGGCTAGATACTTGGCAAAAACCAGCCTTTGCCTGTCTTGCCTCGAGAATACCATATGGTGAGGAAATCACAGAAGGCAAGCTGAATATGATTGGTCAAGTGGAAGAGAAGCTGAGAGGATTTGGGTTTGAGCAGTTAAGAGTTAGACATCACGGGTATGTAGCAAGAATAGAAATTTTGCCAGAAGACCGAATCAAATTTTTTAGTTTGGATATGATGGACAAGGTAGATGCCGCTGTGAAAGAAGCTGGATTTAGGTTTGCGGCACTGGATTTGGCAGGCTATAAAATGGGAAGCTTAAACCCAACAAGGGAGTAGAAATGAACGAGAATTATGTTAAAGATATATTAGAAAAAATTCAACAAGGGACGATGTCAATTGACCATGCCTTTTCCCAGCTAAAACATCTTCCCTATGAAGATATGGGTTTCGCAAATATAGATCATCATAGGGCCATTAGGACAGGGTACCCGGAAGCGATTTATTGCGAAGGAAAAACTGTAGATCAAGTGGTAGCCATAGCAGAAAGGCTGAGCCAGCATAACGGAAACATATTAGCAACAAGGGCTACAAAGGCCATGTATGAGGCTGTGAAGGTTAAAGTGCCAGATGCGATATATTATGACATATCAAATCTTATTGTAGTAGAACGAAACCCAGTGAAAGCATCTGAAAAGGTTATTGCCGTTGTCACAGCAGGCACATCAGACATGCCCGTGGCCGAAGAAGCCGCCATAACAGCAGAGATTATCGGAAATAAAGTAGACAGAATATACGACGTAGGCGTGGCAGGCATACATAGGCTGCTAGCTAGAGTAGATCAAATCAGAGCCGCCAATGTTGTCATCGTGGTGGCAGGCATGGAAGGCGCCCTAGTAAGTGTAGTGGGAGGCCTTGTGGACAAACCCGTCATCGCTGTACCCACCAGCGTAGGCTACGGCGCCAGCTTTGGAGGCGTATCAGCACTACTCACTATGCTAAATAGCTGCGCATCAGGCGTAGGGGTAGTGAATATAGACAACGGATTTGGGGCTGGGTACTTAGCGTCGAATATAAATAAGCTATAATACCGCACACACGTTAGGAGAGTTTAAATGAAAAAAGCATTATATTTTGATTGTTTTTCAGGCATCAGTGGCGACATGACTTTTGGAGCCCTTTTAGACTTAGGTCTAGACAAACAAAAAGTGATAGATGAACTTGCAAAACTCCATGTCCATGGGTATGAAATCAAGGCAGAAAAGACCAACCGATATGCTATCACAGGTACGGACGTAGATGTAATCCTAGAAGAGGATCATCACCATCACCATGAGGATGCCCACGAAGACCATGACCACCACCATCATGGGCGAAATATGGCAGATATACAAAAAATCATAGAAGATAGCCATATAAGCCAAAGAGCAAAGGACATATCCATAGCCGTATTTAGAGAAATAGCCAAAGCAGAAGCAAAAGTCCATGGAACAACAGAAGAAGAAGTACACTTCCATGAAGTTGGGGCCGTGGATTCTATTGTGGATATTGTAGGCGTGGCCATATGTATTGACATGCTGGAGATAGATGAGTTTTATTGTTCAAAATTGCAGGAGGGACAGGGATTTGTTCACTGCCAACACGGCATGCTGCCAGTACCAGTGCCTGCTGTGATGAAAATGTTAGAAGATAGCCAGCTCTCCATCGCATCAAATGAGATTAACAATGAATTGATTACGCCCACTGGGTTAGGCATAGTCAAAGTATTGGCTGGAAAATCTGAAAAAATGCCAGAGATTAAAATACAAAAAGTTGGATATGGATTTGGAAAGCGTGATATAGGAAGGCTAAATGGAATCAGACTGGTATTGGGTGAGATCGATCAAAATGCCCATGGTAACGACAAATATGATAGAGACACTGTGTCTGTTATTGAAGCCAATATTGATGATGCCACGGGGGAAGAGATGGGATTTCTAACAGAGTTGCTTCTACAACAAGGCGCCCTTGACGTTAGTTATAGCCCAATCTTTATGAAAAAGAATAGGCCTGCTTATGTACTCTCTGTATTAGCAACACCTGAGCTTGAAGCTAAGCTAATAGATAGCATAATGACGCATTCTTCTACCATAGGGGTTCGGGTGCATGAGGCCAGAAGAGCAAAACTCTACAGGGAAATAGAAGAAAGAATCACAGCCCACGGCGCTATTCGTGTAAAAAAATCTTTTACCAAAGACAGGGAAATTGAGAAGTTTATTCCAGAATATGAAGACTGTGCTAAAATCGCAAAAGAAAAAAATATCCCATTAAGAGATATTTTTAAAACTGTTTAGTTCGATGAGAAAGCCGATTTGCTTCGTTAAGAATTCTCTCTGCTCATAGGGTAGAGGGCTTATGTCTAGAAAATTCTTTTCAGAAGTATCTAAACCCAATAAGTAATCGGTGGTAACTTTAAAGATAATTGCGATTCGTCTAAGGGTGTCCATATCTGGATAACGGGAACCGCTTTCATATTTTATGATGGCAGAAACGCTCACATTAAGCTGCTCCGCCAGTTGGCTTCGTGACATACCAGATGATTTTCTCAAAGCCTTTAGCCTAACTCCAAAATTCATGTATCGCCTTCCATTTCCTTTCTATCAATATTTTGTATTTTCTGTATATAAATATTGTAAATCAACAAAAAAGGCAAAAAAAGAGACAGATTGTCACTACTGGTTTCAGTAAAGGACAATCTGTCTTTTATTGTTTAAAATTCAACTGTAAAGCGTATCAGCATACGCTGGATTGAGGTTTATTTTTTATTAGCATGTTTGAATTCTACAAACTCGTCATAGGTAGAAATTCTATCAATGATACCATCTTCTGTGATTTCTATAATTCTATTGGCTGTGGTCTGGATGAACTCGTGGTCATGGGAGGCAAACAATACGTTGCCTTTAAAGTCAATTAACCCGTCATTGACCGCTGTAATAGATTCTAGGTCCAGATGGTTGGTAGGTTGATCCAAGAGAAGCACGTTAGAGCCAAACATCATCATACGGGATAACATGCAACGAACTTTCTCCCCACCCGACAACACTTTAACTGGCTTAAATACATCATCTCCAGAGAAAAGCATCTTTCCAAGAAAACTACGGAGAGTGGTTTCAGTCGTATCCGCTGAGTATTGGGATAGCCATTCCATGATATTGAACTTAGATTCATGGAAAAATTCTGTATTGTCCTTAGGGAAATAAGACTGAGATGTGCTAACGCCCCATTTGAAGGTACCTGCATCGGGCTCCATTTCCTCTGTCAAGATTTTAAACAAAGTGGTGTTGGCCAGTTCGTTCTCGCTGACAAAAGCGATTTTCTCATCTCTATTGACACGGAAAGAAACATTGTTTAGTATTTTTACACCATCCACTGTCTTTGTTAGGCCCTCAACAGTAAGAATTTCTTTTCCTGCCTCACGGTCCATTTTAAACCCAACAAATGGATAACGACGACTAGAAGACGGAAGGTCGTCTACAGAAAGCTTGTCAAGCAGTTTTCTACGAGAGGTGGCCTGCTTAGACTTGGATTTGTTGGCAGAAAAACGTGAGATAAAGTTTTGAAGATCTTTGATTTTATCCTCATTTTTCTTCTTTTGGTCATTTAATAATCGTTGTATCAACTGGCTGGCACTATACCAAAATTCATAGTTACCAACATACATTCTAATTTTGTTAAAATCAATATCTACAATATGGGTACAAACCGTGTTGAGGAAGTGACGATCATGGGATACGATAATACTAGTGCCTTCATAGTCTAGCATAAAATCTTCAAGCCAGTTCTTGGCATCAATATCAAGATGGTTGGTAGGCTCGTCCAAAAGGATGATGTCAGGACGTCCAAAGAGTGCCTGAGCCAGCAGTACTTTTACCTTTTCGCTGTCACCAAGAGCATCCATTTGTGTGTATAGAATGTCACTAGACAATCCTAGTCCTTGGATGAGCTTTGACACGTCAGATTCAATCTCCCAGCCATTAAGCTCTGCGAATTCTCCTTCAAGGTCAGAAGCCAAAATACCATCGGCCTCCGTAAAGTCCTCTTTTGCGTATAGCGCGTCCTTTTGCTGCATGATATCATATAAGCGTTGGTTGCCCATTGTTACAGTATCAAGTACGTTAAAGGCGTCATACACGAAGTGATCTTGCTTTAACACAGACATACGAAGGTTGGAAGGGATGGACACATCACCAGTAGATGGGTCTAACTCCCCAGACAAGATTTTCAGGAAAGTGGATTTACCAGCGCCGTTGGCCCCAATAACGCCGTAACAGTTGCCCGGCGAAAATTTTAAGTCTACATCTTTGAAAAGCGCACTACCGCTGAAAGACAAGCTTAAATTATTAATAGTAATCATTAAATATATCTCCTTTAGTTTAAAATCACATAAGCATGGTCAAATTCATGTGGAAATTGACATCTAATAATTGTATAATATTAGAGATGAAAATACAAGAGGGGAAGGCCTAGCCAAAAGCAATACTTTTTTGGGCTTGCAGAAAAATATGGAATACAATATAATTCGTTCAAAACGCCGAACTCTCGCCATACATATAATGCCTGATGGAAGAGTAGAGATCAGAGCACCACTTTCGCTATCAAATGAGAGAATACAAGGGTTTGTCAAAGAGAAAGAAAACTGGATTTTGAGAAAA
>JAVBKP010000087.1:0-30161 GCA_031553975.1 Anaerovoracaceae bacterium
TTATTGGGAACAATTTTAAATGCGGCATCTATTATTATATGCGGGCTGCTGGGTACATTTCTTATTAAAAACATACCAGAAAGATTTCACCAAACATTGCAAAAAGCATTGGCACTGTCGTTGCTTTACCTTGGCATTAGCGGAACCCTAGAAACAAAAATGCCCATACTGTTGATCATGAGTTTGGCTATTGGAGGTCTTGTTGGAGAACTGGTGGACATTGACAAAGGCATGAACAACCTAGGGAATTTGGCGGAAGCCAAACTAGGTTTCAAAAAAGGAAAATTCTCCGATGCATTTGTTACAGCAAGTTTGCTGTTTTGTGCAGGGTCCATGGCTATTGTAGGTCCATTAGAAGAGGGGCTGACAGGGGATCACTCTGTATTGTTTGCCAAATCACTCATTGATGGTGTGTTTTCATTGATGTTTAGTTCTAACATGGGGATTGGCGTGGTGTTTTCTTCGGTGCCGGTATTTATCTATCAAGGGGCTATCACTTTGATAGCTGTTTTGATGAAAGACCAGCTAGCGCCTGAGATTATTTGTGAAATGAGTGCTGTGGGGAGTTTGCTCATAGTCGGCATAGCATTAAACCTGTTTGAAATAAAACCGATAAAGGTAGCCAATCTAATTCCAGCAATCTTTATTCCTTGGATATACCTTGGACTGATAGGGCCATTGTTGAATTGAAGAAGTATACAAAATAATCTTACAAAAACCTATTGACAACAGGTTGGTTTTGTATTAAATTATATTTAGCACTCGATAAGAGTGAGTGCTAACAACTTGTCTAAAATATTAGAAAATACATAAAAAACAGGAGGGTAAGAGATGAACATTAAACCATTAGGCGACAGAGTTTTAATCAAAAGACTTGAAGCAGAAGAAAAGACAGCAAGTGGAATCGTGCTTCCAACAGGGGCAAAAGAGCAACCACTACTAGCAGAGGTAATGGCAGTAGGGCCAGGCGGCTTCGTGGACGGCAAAGAAGTTAAGATGGAAGTAGCAGTAGGAGATACAGTTATTTTCTCCAAGTACGCAGGAACTGAAATCAAGCATGAAGGCGTAGAATACCAAATCCTTTCACAAAAGGACATTCTAGCTGTAGTAAAATAATAGGGGTAAAGGAGAAGTTAAAATGGCAAAAGATATACAATTGGGCGAAGACGTAAGAAGAAAACTAGAAACAGGGGTTAACAAACTAGCAGACACAGTAAAAGTTACATTAGGACCTAAAGGGCGAAATGTACTAATCGATAAAAAATTTGGATCACCACTCATTACCAACGATGGCGTGACCATTGCTAAAGAAATCGAACTAGAAGATGGCTTTGAGAACATGGGCGCACAGCTTGTAAAAGAAGTAGCTACCAAGACAAATGACGTGGCTGGTGACGGTACTACAACTGCTACTGTTTTAGCACAAATCATCGTAAAAGAAGGATTCAAAAACGTAGCGGCAGGGGCAAATCCTATGATTCTGAAAAAAGGAATCCAAGGGGCTGTGGAAGTTGCAGTAGAAGAGATTAAAAAGATTTCTAAAGCAGTTGAAGGCAAAGAGAACATTGCACAAGTAGCATCTATTTCTGCTGATGACAATGAAATCGGAAGCCTTATCGCCGAAGCAATGGACAAGGTAGGCAAAGAGGGCGTGATCACAGTAGAAGAGTCCAAGTCTATGGGGACCACTCTTGAAGTAGTAGAAGGTATGCAATTTGATAGAGGATACCTATCTGCTTATATGGTAACAGACACTGAGAAAATGGAAGCCGTGCTTTCTAACCCATATATTCTAATCACAGACAAGAAAATTGCCAATATCCAAGAGTTACTTCCAGTACTTGAGCAAGTGGTACAACAAGGCAGAAAACTTCTGATCATTGCAGAGGACGTAGAAGGTGAAGCTCTGACTACATTGGTACTTAACAAGCTAAGAGGCACATTTGAGTGCGTTGCTGTGAAGGCACCTGGCTTTGGTGATCGTAGAAAAGACATGCTGAAAGACATCGCCATCCTAACAGGTGGTACTGTGATTACAGATGAATTAGGCCTTGACCTTAAAGAAGCCACTATCGAGATGTTAGGAACGGCGGGCACTATTAAGGTAAATAAAGAAAACACTGTCATTGTAGAGGGCGCAGGCAAGTCCAGCGAGATTAAAGACAGAGTGCAGCAAATCAAAGCGCAAATTGAAGATTCTACTTCAGACTTTGACAGAGAAAAGCTACAAGAAAGACTTGCTAAAATGGCAGGTGGCGTAGCAGTAATCAAAGCAGGAGCTGCTACAGAGACTGAGCTAAAAGAAAGAAAATTAAGAATAGAAGATGCCCTAAATGCCACAAGAGCAGCAGTGGAAGAGGGAATTGTGCCAGGTGGTGGAGTTGCATTTGTCAACGCCATTCCAGCAGTGGCTAAATACATCGAAAGCCTAACAGGTGACGCTAAGACAGGTGCTATGATCATCATGAGAGCCTTAGAAGAGCCAGTAAGACAAATCGCTACCAATGCAGGATTAGAAGGCTCTGTTATCGTAGCTAAAGTTAAGGCAGAAAAAACAGGCATTGGATTCAATGCAGCCACAGAGCAGTATGTAGATATGATGAAAGAAGGAATTGTTGACCCAACTAAGGTAGCAAGATCAGCCCTTCAAAACGCAGCATCAGCATCAGCCATGTTGCTTACAACAGAAAGCGGTATTATCGACATTAAGTCAGATGAGCCTATGATGGGTGGGGGCGGGATGCCTCCAGGAATGGGCATGATGTAATCGAACTTGTTAAAACACTGAATAGCTTTGTCGCTGGGGCCCGTGGGCCCCAGTTTCTTTTTTTGCTGACCACTAGATATTGTGTTATGCGTTGCAAAAACTCGATCTTGAGAAGTGTCGATTTTTGCCTAAAAACCACTAATGCTTGGTAAAAATTACTTGACTTTCCCCAAGATATTGTGTATTATATTAAAAGTACGAAGGAGAACATATAGTTATGACACAGTATTTGACTTTTTTTGTGGCAGATGAATATTATGCAATTAATCTGGAACGAGTACTAGAAATCATCGACATTGCTGACGTGATTAAAGTATCAGGCAGACCTAAATATGTAGGCGGAGTAGTTAGCGTCATGGGACGAAATATTCCTGTGGTTAATATGAGAAATATTTTAGACAGACCAAAAGCGGAAGCCGGTTTGAGACAATGTATATTGCTTGTAGACGCTGAGGACGCCAAAATTGGCTGCATAGTTGACAAAATTGATGAAGTTACCATTGCCATTGAAGGCAAAGAGCTTCCTGAATACATTACAGAAATTGATGTTACAACATTCCTAACAGCAGAGCAGATGCATGTAATGCAAGACCTAGAGCATTGGAGTCCAGCACAAAAGAAAATCCAAATTAAACCTATTATTAGAGCCCTTGCAGGCAATAACCGTTAAATATGGAAACAAAAAACAAACAATATAGAATTACAATAAAAGGAATTATTATAGTCCTGCTTTTGGCAGGACTAATTTCTTTTGGCATAGGACTAGGGTTTTCGGCTCTATTCAAGGACAACATTAGTAGCATAGTTAATCAGTTGTTTGGCGAGGAGGCACAAGATGGCATTCCTGACATTGAAGACCTACAGGACCCATCAGGCAAAGAACCAAATGTGGAGGATACATCACAACATGCATCACCAGTGGAGAATGTGAATGGTGTACTGGTACTAGTGAATAAGCAAGTCCATATAGACTCAGCCTATGTGCCAGAAGGTCTAGTACAAGTGGTAGACTATGTGCCTGGCAAAGACCAGCAATATTCCTATGCAAGACCAGAGCTAGCGGAAGCTTTTGCAAAAATGCAAGTGGATGCCAAAGCGGCAGGATTGAAGATTATAGCGTCCAATGCATACCGCTCCTACGCGGTGCAAAAATCTACCTTTGAAGCCAATGTGAAGCAAAAGGGTTCTGTGGAAGCTGCTAACAAAACTAGCGCAAAGCCTGGGGAGAGTGAACACCAGACTGGACTAGCTATGGACCTTACCACAAAGACACTTAACTATGCTGTGGCTACTGCCTTTGAAGACACAGCTGAAGGCAAATGGGTAGCAGAGAATTGCCATAAATATGGACTGATCATTAGATTTCCAAAGGGAAAAGAAGATATTACAGGATACAACTATGAGCCTTGGCACATTCGTTATGTTGGGCTAGAGGCGGCAAAGATTATATATGAAAATCATTTGACCCTTGAAGAGTTCTTAGAGACTCAAAAGCAAGGAATATAGGAGAAAGACATGAGTTACCAAGAAATTCTAATCGTTGACTTTGGTGGTCAGTACAACCAGCTGATTGCAAGGCGTGTTCGCGAAGCCAATGTATATTGCGAAATTATATCGTATAAAAACTGTATGAGCAGATTAAAAGAGAATACCCCTAATGGAATAATATTTACAGGCGGTCCAGCCAGTGTTTATGCTGATGGTGCGCCTTCTTTGCCTAAAGAGCTGTTTGAACTGGGCATACCCGTTCTAGGTATATGCTATGGAGCGCAGCTTATGGCTCACGTATTAGGGGGCAAGGTGAAAAGCCCTGAACAAAAGGAATATGGCAAAGTTACACTGTACCAAGGCGTAGGCAAAGACAATAGGGATACAGGGAAGAGCGAGCTATTTAAGAATATATCCAGCGAAGAACAATGTTGGATGAGCCATACGGACTATATTGAAGAAGTGCCAAATGGCTTTGAGGTATCGTCATTTACAGATAGTTGCCCTACAGGCTCTATGGAAAACCCAGAAAAAAAACTATATGCTGTACAGTTCCATCCAGAAGTTGTGCATACTACATTTGGAAAACAATTGATTAATAATTTTTTATATGAGGTTTGCGGATGTGAAGGCGATTGGACACCGGCTAACTTCGCTGAATCAAAACTAGAAGAGATTAAAGCTGAAGTCGGGGATAAAAAAGTGCTTTGCGGGCTTTCTGGTGGGGTGGATTCATCTGTGGCATCTGTGCTAGTGCATAAAGCCATAGGAGACAATCTGACCTGTATTTTCGTAGACCATGGACTGCTTCGCAAAGACGAAGGAGATCAAGTAGAAGAGATATTTAGCCGTCAGTTTAAGATGAAAATCATTCGTGTCAATGCCCAAGAGCGTTTCCTAAAAAAGCTAGAAGGCATCACTGAACCTGAGCATAAACGTAAGATCATTGGAGAAGAATTTGTCAGAGTTTTTGAAGAAGAATCTAAAAAGTTGGAGGAAAAAGAAGGAAAATTTGACTATTTACTCCAAGGCACAATTTATGCTGATGTAGTAGAAAGCGGTTTGGAAGGATCGGCTACCATCAAAAGCCATCACAATGTAGGCGGACTGCCGGAGGATATAGAATTTAAGCTGTTAGAGCCACTAAGGCTCCTGTTCAAGGACGAGGTCAGAGCAGTAGGTGAAGAACTTGGCATAGCCAGAGAATTGGTTTACAGACAGCCATTCCCTGGGCCAGGGCTGGCCATTAGATGCCTAGGGGAGATAACAGAAGATAAGCTTAAAATTATACGAGATTCAGATTTCATTCTCAGAGACGAAATAGCCAAAGCGGGGCTTGAGAATGACATATGGCAGTATTTCACAGTATTGCCTAACGTGAAAACCGTAGGCGTTATGGGCGATTTTAGGACATACGACCATCTAGTAGGCATTCGTGCCATTACCTCCGTAGACGGCATGACAGCAGACTGGGCACGTATACCATACGAAGTCCTAGAGCGAGTTTCCAATAGAATCGTAAACGAAGTACCAAATGTAAACCGTATTGTCTACGATATTACAAGTAAGCCTCCTGGGACTGTTGAGTGGGAATAGTCATCATTTGTAGGAAATAAAGTAAATTAGCAAATAAATGTAGATGGTTGGCTATGATATTCAAGAATCATAGGCAACTATTTTTTTTAAAACCAGGTAGCATACAGCAAACAGATTGTGTCGGAGCTAGCGACACAATTGGTCACAATTGTTTTAAAAAATCGCAAAAAGGAGTTGCGGTAGGTGAATAATCATGGTATTCTTTACATAGGATATAACTGTAATGCATTACAGTTTGGCCTGGGCGAAAGCTCTTTGGGCCACCGTAGGCGGGAAGAATTTCCCGCCATTTTTCTTTTTTAGGAGTGATTTATGAAAGAATTGAGCGTATTCATAGATGATTCTGGCGACTTTGGAGAAATAAAAGAGCGACCATCCTATTATCTCGTTACCTTTGTATTTCACGATCAGCAAAATGATATTTCTGCACAAGTAAAAAAGCTGGAAGACAGCGTTAAAACAGCAGGATTTGATATAGAATATATACACACTGGCAAAACAAATTTCTACGGCGTTTATGAATCAGATGGAATTTTTTAATGGATTTGATAAGATTATAGTTTATTACGATAATGGACAAAACCAATTAAGTGCAATTCTAAATGCAGTTTTTTCAATTCAATTTAATAATGTAGAATTTAGGAAAGCAGAGCCACAGAAATATAGATTGTTGCAAGCTGCGGATTTCATTTGTTCAATGGAATTATTGCGAATAAAAAGAGAAGAAAAAAAGATTAGCAAATCAGAGGAGAAGTTTTTCTATAAACCACAAGAGCTAAAGAAAACATTATTAAAATCAATAGATAAGAAGCATATTTAGCTTTAAATACTACAAATTGGAGTGTGGATAAGCAAATAATAAAGTTGGGTTGGAATAAGGGAGAGTTTCTATGGAATTTGGCAGGTTGGCAGAAGTTGATGTAAGAGACTTATGGAAGCATGAGCAATATGATTTTTCGAATTGGCTTGCTAAAGACGAAAATATTGGAATGTTGAACGATATTCTTGGATTAACGCTTGTCGATATTAATAAAGAAGTATATGTCGGCTCATATCGATGCGATTTGGTTGCAAAGGACGAAACCACAGGCATAAAGATAATAATTGAAAACCAGCTAGAATTTTCAAACCATGATCATTTAGGTAAAGTTATCACTTATGCTTCTGGATTGGATGCGAACATTATTGTTTGGATTGTCACTAGAGCCAAAGAGGAACACCGAAGCGCAATTGAATGGTTAAATAACAATACTAATAGTAATTTGAATTTTTTCTTAATAGAGATTCATGCCTATAAAATTAACGATTCTCTACCAGCACCAAAATTTGAAGTAGTTGAAATGCCAAACGGATTTATAAAAAGTTCTAAAGGGAAGA
This sequence comes from Anaerovoracaceae bacterium, assembly GCA_031553975.1. Classification (GTDB taxonomy): domain Bacteria; phylum Bacillota; class Clostridia; order Peptostreptococcales; family Anaerovoracaceae; genus JAVBKP01. The sequence goes on from JAVBKP010000087.1 coordinate 7,229, forward strand.
ACGACTCAAATGATATGAGCAAATCTCAATCTGAAAGATTAGAATTTTGGTCAATGTTCAATGATGCTATAGACTCTAAAGGCAAACCTTTTAATATTAGGAAAGCGACAACTGACCATTGGTATGATATTTCGATGGGAACAAGTGAGGCGCGAATAAGCATTACGCTGCTTAACAGAGAAGGAACTATTGGGATTGAACTTTATATTAATGATAATAAGGAATTGTTTGACAAGGTATATTCACAAAAGGATGTGATAGAAAATGAATTGGAATTAAGTCTTGATTGGCAAAGATTAGACTCCAAAAAAGCAAGCCGTGTCATATACAAAATCAACGGGCTAAATTTTGATAATCATTCCAACTATAGCGAGCTTATGGATGAAATCATTCACAAAGCAGGTTTGATGAGAGATACGTTTGCGAAATATATTGCGCAATAATTTTATTCCCAAGGCAGCAATTTGGCAACAAAAAACCATAACAATTTTAGCAATAACATAGGTAAACTGAAAGGATGTAATCATGTCAAATTTATACAAAGAGTTCTTTGCCTATGCAGAAGAAAAATCCATGATTATAAGTACACATAGCCATCATATCCCAAGGGAGAACACGAGTCCACTGAATTTGAAAGAGTTAATTAACAATTCATATGTAAGCTGGATGAATCCAATTGCAAGTGACATGGAGGGTATTCCACCAGGGACATGGTTCAACAAAATCAAATTGAATTCGTATTTTATTTGGTTGCAAAAGGGAATACAGGCTATCTATGGGGAAGATTTGCAAATCGACCCATCTTCTTGGGATGAGACATCAAGTAGGATTTGCCAACACCATCAAAGCCAGCATGGAGATTTGAAAATTCTTTCAGAAAAATGCAAATACAATCATATCCTTTTAGATTGTTATACAAATCCTGGGCATGATAATGACAGTCCTGAACTATTCACGCCTTCCTTTCGCGTGAATATGTTTTTATATGGCTATAATACCTATGCTAAAGACCACAACGGCAACAATCCACTTACTATATTTAAACATACTAGACACGAAAGTCTACAGGAGTATGTGAACATGGTTTTTAGAAGTATTCATAGCAAAAAAGCAGCTGGATGCGTTGCATTAAAATGTGCCCTATCCTATGATCGAGGACTTGATGTAGAAAGAGTAACCGAGCAAGAGGCAAAGGATGCCTATGAGAGGCTAGGTCAAGAATCTGTTAATCAGTCAGATGTAAAAGTATTTCAAGACTATATTTTCCATCAAATATGTAATGCTTCAGCAGAATATAAAATGCCTTTACAGATTCATACAGGCCTCGGGAAGCTTGAAAAAGCAAATGCTCTCCAGTTAAAGCCTGCTATTGAAGAGCATCCAAACACAAAATTTGTGTTATTTCATGGCAGCTATCCTTATATGGGAGAGGTAGCGGCGTTATGCCATAATTATAAAAATGTATACCCAGATTTATGTTGGTTACCAATCATATCGACTTCTGCTGCCGAACGTTTTGTAGAAGAAATAATCGAAGTAGGGCGGTCAGACCAATTGACATGGGGATGTGATACTTGGACAGCAGAGGAAAGCATGGGCGCAAGACTTGCGGCATTTCATACCATAAGCACTGTAGCGGAAAAGAAAGTGGGCCAAGGGTATTTCTCTAAATCTGAAGCACGATATCTGATTGACAGCGTATTTTATGACAATGCAAAAGCGCTGTATGACCTTTAAATTCAATGATTTAGGCTAGGTTGAGAAATTTAATATAGCATACTTTATATAACAGAGTAGATTAGTAAGCAACATGAATAATATGCGGAGGTGTAGAATGCGTACCTATTCAAAAGGATTTAATACAAAACCAGTAGTCTTTATTCTGGTTTTAGCTTTAGTACTGGGTTTATTTAATGCAGGAACATTACCGGCTATAGAATCATATGCTGCGCCAACTGATGTGATTAATTTTCCAGATGCAAAGCTATTAACAGCATTGAAAGCTGCCGGAATTGACAAAAATTCTGACGGGGTGATTACCCAAGGTGAGATGGCGGCCAAAACAGGATATTTAAATATAGATGAAAAAGGAATTACGACACTAGAAGGAATTCAATATGCAACAAGAATCAGCTATTTGCTTTTCTCAAAAAACCAAATTAAAGATATAAGCCCCTTGGCAACAATGACAAATTTAATTGAGATTACAGGATACAGCAACCAAATTAGTGATATAACACCAGTAGCATCATTGATTAATTTGACAGAATTAAATTTTATTAACAATCAGATAAGTGATTTATCGCCAGTACAGAGCGTAACCAATTTAAAAAAATTATATTTAGAAAAAAATCAAATTGACGACATTAGCCCGTTAGCAAATTTAAAGCCGTATACAATAGATTTAGATTATAACAAACTTGACTTATCGCCGAATTCACCAGCAATGCAAATTATGAATCATCTGATTATAAGCGGCTGTTCCATAAAGTTTTTTCCTCAAAACACAGGGCAAACGGTGACTACATATGCGGGAATAGAAAAGACGGTATTTAACGAATACATTAGTTTAGAAGGACATCTAATAGAAGGCGCTATTGTTAGGGTATATCTCAGATATTATGGAGAGAAGGTATTCAAAGGAACAGAATATGAATATATTTCTCCTTCATCAGGAGCTCTAATGAAGGAGTCAACTATAGCTATTGGAACTTTTCCTAATGTCGATTTTGGAGGATTTGTAGGTTATTTTATGATGCCTGCATCAAATGTTACCGTAACGGCTATATTTGAAGACCCTTTGCCACCAACATATACGGCTATAGCACAGCAAGCAATAGGAGGAACACTTACGGTGAGCCCATCTGCAGTAGCATTAGGTGATTGGGTCGATATAATGTTTCAAGCTTATACTGGTAAACGGTTAGTATAAAATTCACTTTTCTATGAGTATATAGCAACCTCACCAGAAATAGTAACTGTACCAATTTCTAGTTCAGGGTTTACTATGCCCGGATATAACGTCACTGTATCTGCTATGTTTGAAGATGCTCCATCTACACAAGCTGGCATCACATATACGGCCATAGTGCAACAATCAACAGGCGGAATGATTTCAGTGAATCCAACAGCAGCTGCTGCGGGAAATTGGATAAACGTAACAACCCAGCCTAATGCGGGAAAACGCATTCTAGCAGGATCATTGGCATACAAATACATAGCATCACCATCAGGCGCAGAAGCTACTGCGTCTATAGCAAGCACAGGGTTCACCATGCCTGGATCAAATGTGACCATATCTGCCATATTTGAAAATATACCAGTATCGTTGACAGCTGGTTCCATAACAATAGAGGTATCACCTGCTCCTAAATCACCATATAGCGTGTATGTATACAATTCGGCACTGAATCTATATCGTTGGAAAGATGTTGGGGGTTCTAGCAATGGTGGAGTTACAATAGGCAGCTCCATAGCGGCTATCATTCCTACATCAGTAGCCATTGACAATTTGCCGTTAGATCGAGATTATCAAGTTTCTATTTATATGGGGGAGGAAGAGAGCTATTATACCAAGCAACAAACAGTACAATTAAATAGTTCAGATGTAACACAAGCTTTTGCCATACCAGTTATGTTTTCTATTTCTGGAAGTCTTACATTGACAAATGGGTCAGCTCCTGCTGAGTATACATATGTTACTGCTAGGGATACAAGTACAGGACAAGAATTTTATGGTTATACAAATATAGCAGGCGAATATAAGATTCGGGGACTTTCAGCGGCGACATATAATGTGTCATATAGCAATTGGAATAGCAAGTATGTGGGCACATTAACACAAAGTGCAATTATTACAAATCAAGATGTAACAGGGATTGATCTTGTATTAATTAAAGGCGCAGGCCTTCGGGGGACAGTTACGAACAACAACATTGGACCCTTTAAAGCGAAGATTAGCCTATGGAAAAAAGATGCAAGTCAAAGCTATCAATACGCCACGAGTGCTTATTCGGGTAGTACGGGATTCAACATGGAGGGAATCATAAAAGAACAGGGTGATTATAAGCTGCAGCTAGATTATATTCAAAACAGGGATGGAACCAATCCAGCCTACGTGAGTAATCCAACAGAGTTCACTGTAACAGCAGGAGACATAGTTAGCGGCATTATTGGACAAAATATTACATATTCAGATCCAAGCAGGCCAACCCAAGCGCTGTCAGGACAAGGCAACCAAGTCCTGACAGATTTAAAAACAGTATATAATGGCAATCATGTCAATCTAAAGGTAAGTTTTAAAAACAACGGGAATACAACGGTTTCACCAATATTTAGTATTGTTTTACCAAATGGTTTAAGTTTTAGTAATGCCAGCCAGGCTACGTATACAGCAATTAATTTGAAACCAGGGCAGAATGGGCAGCACAATGCAGTTATAAGAATAGATAATCCTTTGCACGATACAGCAAAAATCCAAGTGAAGGTTCAGGTTGGTTCAGGTTCTGCCTTTGATTTCGGAGATGCAGGGCTTATCGTATCAAGGGTAACATTAAATGGACCAGGGGCAGTCAAACCAGATGAGACATTTAAAGTGTATGGTGAAGCTACGTCGGGTAGCACAATTGCTATAAAAAATATAGACAGTAATCAAATATATGCGGCGGTAACACCAACGGGAAGGTTTTATTCGGCCGCCATTGGACCATTGCCAGAAGGTAACTATAGATTTGTAGCAGAAGCCACGGTGAATGGTGTTACATCTACTTCGGACATTCTTGATGTTGAGTCAAAAGAAAGGCAAATTGCAATAAAATCCGTAACGATTAATTCAAATGGAATGACTGACTTACCAATGAATAAAATTATCGGAGTTCGTGGATTTACTGCATGGGTAGATTCTGCTATGCGAGGGCGAGACATTAATTTAGGTGTAGAATTTGAAAATGCTGGGGACATTGCATCTGTAAGATATAATTTTGCGGATTTAACATTTGGTGGCATAAAAGGAAATACTTTTTATGATGCAAATCTAACTGGATGGTATGGTGCAGGATTAAAAACAATTACCGCCACGGTAACCACCGTAGATGGCCGTATATTAAACTTTATTATAGCAGAGGCCACCATCCTAATCGATCCAAGCGGTATTGTCACAGACAAGTCTACGGGACGTCCCGTCTCTGGCGTTGAGATGATATGCTATATATTAAATGGCGTGATATGGGAAAAGTGGGATGCCGAATTATACGGTCAAATCAACCCTCAAAAAACAGATAATGATGGAAAATATGGGTGGATGGTGCCAGCGGGAATCTATAAAGTAACAGCAACAAAGGCAGGATATTTGCCATATGATACAATGAATGATCCAAAGTTTAGTACTAATGGAAATAGTACTATTATCATACCGCCACCAAGGGAAGATGTTAATATTGAGTTAATACCAATTGGAGATAATTCGAGCACAAGTGATGAAGAAGATATTGGCCCTAACCAAAACACAAATAAAGATGCCGTTTTAAAACCTACAGATGATAGAATAGATCAGATAAAAGATATTAGAGGACATTGGGGTAGCGTTGCAATAAGCTACGTGATAAGCAATAAAATTATGTCTGGAACATCCAGTACAGAATTCAGCCCAAATACGAATATGACAAGAGCTATGATGGTTGCAGTCTTTGCTAATCTACAGGGTATACCATTTGACGCACAGGCAAAAAGCGGATTCAATGACGTTGAGGTGGGTTCATGGTATGGATCTGCAGTGACATGGGCGGCAAAAAACAAACTGGTGTCAGGAGATGGTAAGGGCAATTTTGCAGCAGAACGTAAGATAACAAGAGAAGAAATGGCGGTAATGTTATATCAATATGCCAAGATGATAGGAAAAGATATTTCAGCAAAAGAAGAGCTATCAAAATTTAAAGATGGGCAGGAAACAAGTGATTGGGCAAAAGAGGCCATGATTTGGGCGGTGTCAAACGGCCTTTTCCAAGGAAAAGAAAACAACACCCTCGACCCGAAAGGAAAGGCCACCAGAGCAGAAATAGCCACAATTATATATAAGTTTTCAGTTGATTTATAATTTTCCTATGCCACTTAATGCAGAGGCGATGGAACCTCTGTATTAAGTGGCACGAATAGCTACTACTGCCCGCTTGATAAATCTAAATCATATCCTCATATTTTGTTTGCCAATGGTTATTTTTCAAGAAAAATTCCAGCTGGTGCTTGTCCTTTTCTTCAAATAAGGTGACGATTTTTTCGTGTTCTTCATTTGCTATAGAACAAATCTCAAACAAGCGTTCAATATCATCACTGTAATAGGTATACCGATCCACACTACTTTTGATAGTTGTAATAAATTGAATTAATTGTTGATTGTCACATTTGCGGATATAGATGTTGTGGAATTTGTCTTGCAGATCGCAATAAGAAGGATAGTTTTTATATTTGATGGCGATATTCATTTGGTCTACTGCCTCGTGGAGTTGTAAGATGTCTTGTTCACGCATGTGCGGTAGGGCGAGTGAGGCGGCCAAGGCGTCCATAGCAGCTAGAATCTCATATGTATCTAATTTGTGCTTATTGTCGATTTTATTCACAGCGTATCCCTTGCGAGGGACTTTTCGGAGAACGCCGCTTGCTGTGAGTTCTATGAGAGCCTCTCTAACGGGGGTTCTGCTTATATTCAGAGATTCACCGACCTGGGCTTCTGATATAATATCATCCGCTTTTAGTTCACTGTGCCGTATTTTGTCTAATATGCTGTCTATTGCTACTTTTCTTAGTGAAGATGTATCCATAAAGATGCCTCCTATATGCTTTGTTCGATTGATAAAAATATAACATTTATTTCGACAAAAGTCAATGAAAAACACGTTGACTTTCTTTGTGTATACGTGTATACTCAAATTAAACAAATTGTGTGATTCAAACGGTTTCAGAGTGAACAGCGTTGAAATTGCACCATTATATAGACATTAATGTATGTGGAGGAAAACAAAAATGGAAAAGAAACCTTATGTAGTAGTTGAATGGAATGATACCGAGAGTGATGCTAAAGGATGGTTATGTGCTTATAACTTCGTTAACCACTATTGTGGAGGCGGAACTAGAATGCACCCGACCGTTACAAAAGAAGAAGTAGTTCGTCTTGCAACGACTATGGGCTACAAGTACAAGGCTTGTGAGTCTGAGACTACTGGTGGATGCAAAGGTGGCATTGCATATGACTACAAAAAACCAGATGCCAAAGATGTTCTAAGAAGATATTTAACAGCTATGGCCCCTTACATAAACGCTGGTGTTTCTATCGGTGGCGACCTTGGTATTGACTATGCAGACGTACTAGAGATTCTAGATGAGCTAGGAATTGGACTTCCAGCAACAAAAGAAATGAAACAAAGACCAAAAATCCAACAAGGTATCAAAGATCACGATGCACTTTGCAGCATGTCGTATGATGGATTCTTAATGTATGACATGATCACTGGATACGGATGTGCAGCAGGTCTTGATGAGGCTTGGAAGCTAAGAACTGGTAAGAGCGGTGGCGCTAGCGTTGTAATCCAAGGGTTTGGTTGTGTAGGTGCTTCTATGGCAAACAGCCTTGACAAAATGGGTTACAAAGTAGTTGGCGTAGCTGATGCTAACTGCCTAGTATACTGTGAAGATGGACTAGACGTTAAAAAACTAATTGCAACTAGAAAACCAAAAGGTGAAGTAGATCCTGCTGCTTTTGAGAGCAACTACAAAGTGATGAAAAACAGCGAGTGGTTAGATGTACCATGCGACATCCTTGTACCAGCTGCACTAGAAGATGTAATCAATGCAAGCAACGTAGATAAAGTAAAAGCATCTCTAATTGTTGAAGCTGCTAATATTCCAGTTACACCAGAAGCTGACAAAGTTCTTCATGAAAAAGGAATTGATGTTTGCGTAGACTTCGTATGTAACCTTGGTGGAATTCGTATCTATGAAGTATCTGTATTCGGATTGGTTGAGATCACGCCAGACGCTATCACAAAAGATACAGAAGACCTAGTGAGAAAAGACGTTCGTAAAGTACACGAAAAAGCCAAAGCAGAAGGTAAGTTTGCAAGACAAGCTGCTCGTGAGTTATTTGCGCCAGATACATTCGATACACCTGATATCTAAGAAGCGAGGAGATACGCAATGGAAAAAATGTTTATAAGCCCTGAGGCATGTAAAGCTTGCAAATTTTGTGAAGCCAACTGCCCGAAAACAGCGATTAAAATAGAAGGTCCTATTAATAAAGCTGGATACCCTACACCAGTTGTAGACAAAGAGAAGTGCATTCTTTGTGGAATTTGCTTCAATATGTGTCCAGACTATGTATACGAGATTAAAGAAGAGGAGGCAAAGTAGATGGCAAAGCAACTATTCAAAGGCAACGATGCTGTAGCAGAAGCTGTAGTACGTGCTGGATCTAGATTCTTTGCGGGATATCCGATTACCCCTCAAAGTGAAATACTAGAATACCTAGCTTGGAGAATGCCAGAGGTAGGTGGAACTTTCGTTCAAACAGAATCAGAGATATCTGGTATCTCTATGACATATGGTGCGGCAGCTACGGGTGCCCGTGCTATGACTAGCTCATCTGGTCCAGGATTTAGCTTGATGCAAGAAGGGATTTCTTATATTGCTGCTGCTGAGTTACCATGCTTGATCGTGGACGTACAACGTTATGGTTGTGGGCTTGCAGACATCTTTACTGGTCAAGGCGACTACTGGCAGGCAGTTAAAAACGGTGGACATGGCGACTACAGATGTATCGTGTACGCGCCAAACTCTGTGCAAGAGTCTGTTGACCTAGTAGCCCTAGGATTTGATAAAGCAGAAGAGTATAGAAACCCAGTTATCATGTTATCTGATGCCTCTATTGGACAAATGATGGAGCCAGTAGAATTCCCAGAGATGAAAGAGCATGACCCAGACAAACTAGAATGGGCTATGAAGGGAAGAGGCAAAGGCAAGAACAAGAGACATACATCTGTAATGTACTACCATTCAGATTACGATACATATTTAAAACAAAAATATGATACGATTCAAGAAAAAGAGCAAAGATGGGAAGAAGTTCAAGTAGAAGATGCTGAACTGGTTCTTGTAGCATATGGTATTTCTTCAAGAATATGTGAAGAAGTAGTTAAAATGTGTAGAGATAGCGGTAAAAAGGTTGGATTAATCAGACCAATTACCTTATTCCCATTCCCTAACAATGCATTTGCTAATGCTAAAAATGCAAAAGCGTTTGCTAGTGTAGAAATCTCATGTTTATCACAGATGATTGAAGACGTGGTACTAGCTGTTAAGCATAAAGCGCCAGTATACCCAATCAGAAGTGGATACAAAGTATATGAAGCAGAAGAGATCGTTGCAGAGATCGACAGCATCTTAGCAGGAAAGGCAAAGGAGGTATACTAAAATGGAAAAAAGAAGATCAAAAACATTATATGTAGACCACAAATTTTGCCCAGGCTGTGGTCATGGTATCATCAACCGTCTTGTAGCAGAAGTGCTAGAGGAAATGGGTGAAGACGAAAAGGCACTTTGCGTAGCAGCTGTAGGATGTGCGTCTATGATGCCTGATACTTACGGATTTGATATTGTTCAAGCCCAACATGGAAGAGCCGCTGCTGTAGCAGTAGGTATGAAAAGATGCCGTCCAGACCATATGGTAGTGAGCTACCAAGGTGATGGAGATATGCTAGCCATCGGTTTTTCTGAAACCATGTATGCAGCAATCAGAAATGAGAATATTACAGTAATTCTTGTAAACAACAACAACTTTGGTATGACTGGCGGACAAATGTCTCCGACTACATTAGAAGGTCAAAAGACCACCACAAGCCTTAAAGGACGTGATGTATCTAAGACTGGAAAGCCTCTAGATATCATCAAAATGATGCAGACACTTGACGTAGCATACCTTGCAAGAGGCACTATGGTTAACAATGCAGAAGTTAACAAGACTAAAAAATACATTAGAAAAGCGTTTGAAGCACAAAAGGCTGGAAAAGGTTATTCTCTAGTAGAAATCCTTTCTCCATGCCCTACCAACTGGGGACTTTCTCCGCTAGATTCTTGCAAGCGTATTGTAGATGTGGTGGAAGCAATTTACCCACTAGGCGAGTTTGTTGACGGAGGTGATAAATAATGGATATTATTTGTGCAGGATTCGGAGGACAAGGTGTTTTGACAGCTGGTCTTATCCTAGGAAAAACTGGCGTTGACAATGGTAAGAACGTAACATGGATCCCTTCTTATGGAAGCGAGATGCGTGGGGGTACTGCCAACTGTAACTTAAAAATCTCTGAGAGCAAAATTCCAAGCCCATTCATCAAGATGATTGATGTACTTGTGGTAATGAATATGCCTTCAGTAGATAAATTTGAGAGCCGTGTGCGTCCAGGTGGCGTGATTATTTCCAATACGTCACTTGTGAAAGACCACAAATTCAGAGATGATGTAACACTAATAGAAGTAGATGCTACTACAATTGCAGACAAAATCGGCAATGCAAAAGGTGCTAACATTGTAATGCTAGGCGCACTAGCCAAAAGCGGTGTTGTATTTGAAGCAGATGTAGTTAAAAAAGGAATCGAAGATTTCTTTGTTTTCAAAGGGAAGAACAACCCTAAAAACGAAACTTGCTACCAAGCGGGATTTGACGAAGCAGTAGTAAGAGGATAGGGGTAAAAGAATGGATTTAAAACGATTTCTAAAGCCAACCAAAATCGCTATCATCGGTGCTAGCGAACGAGAAGGTTTTGGCGGAGATACATGCAGAAATGCTATGGCATATATGGCAAAAGAAGACTACTTTTTCATCAATCCAAAGAGAGATGAAATATTTGAGCAAAAATGTTATCACAGCATTAGCGAGTTGCCTGAAAAGGTAGACCTAATTGTAATAGCAACACCTCGAGCAACCGTAGAAGACTTAGTAAAAGAAGCAGCGGCAAACGGCGTGGCTGGGGCAGTAGTATATGCCAGCGGTTACGGTGAAGAGGGCACAGAAGAAGGCCATGCAGCAGAAGAATCTCTTATGAAGCTTTGCAAAGAATTAGACTTTGCTATCATGGGACCTAACTGCGCAGGATACTTCAACTTAGTTGATAAAAAATACCCATTTGCATTCATATCAGAGAACCGTGACCGTACAGGATCTGTAGGCGTAGTATCTCAAAGTGGACAGTTGGTTTACTCTATGATGGAAAGCCCTAACATGAGCTTTTCTTATGGAATCTCAGCAGGAAACAGCAAAATCTGCAAAATGGAAGACTATTTGGATTTCCTAGTAGACGATGAAGATACAAAGGTTATCGCTATGTACTTGGAGGGCGTAAAAGCCCCTGAGCAGCTAGTGGAAGCACTAAAAAGAGCAGCCCTAAAGAAAAAGCCAATTGTAGTATTGAAATCTGGCCGTTCTGAGAAGGCACAAGCCATTGCAGCATCACATACAGGAAGCCTATCTGGATCAGACAAGGTTTTCGATGCGGTATTTGAAAAATTTGGCGTTATCCGGGTAGAAGACTTAGAAGAATTAATGTCTACAGCCAGAGCTTTATCCGTAATATCTTCTTTGCCAAAGACAAATACCATTGCCACAATTAGTTTGTCCGGTGGTGAGACTGGTATATGTGCAGATTTGGCACAGTGGGCTGGGCTTGAGTTCTGCGACTTTACAAAAGAGACGCTAGACAAGCTAAATGACGCGCTTCCAAGCTATGCAACACCTAACAACCCGCTAGATTCAACAGCTACACTTTCATATGACGCTGAGAAGTTCGCAGGAGCTCTTGAAATCGTTATGAAAGACCCCGGTGTTGGACTTTTAGGAATAGGATATACATTGCTACAAGAAATCACGGACCCGTCTATTCATTATATGACAAAAGCTATCGAAATTGTATGCAAAGAGCCATGGGCGAAACCAGCGGTAATGATACCTTTCGCTGAGAATACTCGTAATAGTGAGTATTCTGAGAAATTGGCAGCCCTAGGCGTACCTGTACTTCCTACAGGCACATACTCTTTCAAAATAATGAAAAATATAGTAAAATTTGCTAATTATAAACCAGAAGACCATGACTTCAATGTTATATTACCAGACGCAACTATTGCGCCAACCAATGCAGGAGCCCTGACAGAATCTGCCAGCAAGAATTTGGTTACTCAATATGGTATTGAATGTGGACGTTTTGGTGTAGCTACATCGGCAGATGAAGCGGTTAAGATTTGTACCGAAATGAAAATACAAACGGCCGTTGCAAAAGTAGACAGCAAAGACATTCTTCACAAATCCGATGTGGGTTGCGTTAAACTGTTCTTGAAAACCGAGGCAGATATTAGAGCGGCTTATGACGAAATCATGGCTAATGCTAAAAAGCATTGCCCAGATGCCACTGTTGAGGGTATACAAATCTGTGATATGGCACCAAAGGGTACTGAGATGATCATTGGAGTGAATAACGATCCAGAATTTGGACCTTGTGTGCTTTGTGGACTTGGTGGTGTGTTTGTTGAGATATTCAAAGATACGGCACTAGGATTGGCACCTCTTTCTCACAAAGAAGCTAGTAAAATGGTACACTCACTAAAAGGAGTGAAAATGTTACAAGGCTACCGTGGTGAGAGCAAGAAGGACATTGATGCGTTCGTAGAGGCCATCGTAAATGTATCAAAACTTGCTACGGAGCATAAAGACAAAATGCGTGAACTAGATATCAATCCAGTTTTCGTATATGAAAAGGGCATTTGTGCCGTAGACGCACTATATATACAAAAGTAATTTGTTAAAGGAGACGAACAAATGGAAAACAAAGTTAGAAAGTATCTAGCGATACTTGCCCTGTCTTTATCGGGGGGGACTATATACATAATTCCCTTTATCCGGTATATTTTCTACGATCACCAAATAGCAGCCACAGGCATGACCAACACACAAATTGGACTACTTACTACAGTGTACGGTATTATTGCAATGATTTTGTATGTACCAGGAGGAATGGCAGCAGATAAATATTCTACTAAGATGTTGATGTCTGTTTCACTGCTAACCACTACCGCATTAACGGTGCTATATGCGTACACAATGCAAAGTTACACAGTATCACTTATAATCTGGATATTACTAGCCATTAGTACAGCATTTGTATTCTGGGGATCACTATTCAAAACCATTCGTATGATTTCTACAGAAAAAGAGCAAGGATTTATCTTTGGACTTTACTACATGGGTAATGGTATCACAGGCGCTGTGGTAGGCTGGATCGCCTTTAAATTGATGGATCCTACTACTTCCATGTTGGCTCAATTCCAAGTGGCAGTACTAACATGTGCAGCATCTACATTTGTGGCAGCATTAGCAATCATATTCATACTTAAAGAAGATAGATCAAAGAGCAAAGAGCTTAAAACAAACCAATTTGATTTATCTCAAGTGAAGGGATTGGTAAAGCAACCAGTTATTTGGATATTTGCATTGATTGTATTTGCAGGATACTCAGTTTACTCAAGTTCAAGCTATTTCACGCCATATCTAACAGAGGTGGTTGGAATCAGTCCAGAGGACTCTGGGATACTTTCTATCTTTAGAACCTATATATTCTATATCTTAGCACCTCTTAGCGGTTTGTTTGCTGATAAAGTGTTAAAATCAACTAGCAAGTGGTTTATGTTCTTATTTGTGGTACTAGCGATTTTATTCGTAGGCGTGTTGTTCATTCCAGAAGGCGCTAGCGTATCATTTGTTAGTCTGTACACATTATTGCCAGGTGCTTTTGGACTTGCGTTATACGGAATTGTATTCTCCATCGCCAGCGAAACTGGAATTTCGGTAGCGGTAATGGGAACAGCAGTAGGTATCGCATCAATCATCGGTTACTCACCAGATATGTTCATGTCTACCATGTTCGGAGTTTGGTTAGATAAATTCGGTGCTACTGGATACAACTATATCTTCCTATTCTTAGGCGCTGTATGTGCAATGGGAGCAATTGCCTCATTCATAGTTAACAGAATGGCTAAGAAAAACAGACAGATAGCCAAATAAAGACTTACATTCTTAAAACCAATTAATCCTACCTACATTATCCTTTTTAATAGGGCAGGCGGGCGACTAAGTCGCTCGCCTGTCTTTTTTTGTGTGGGGTGTACTTTGGTAATGAAACCCCAAAATTATATATTAGTCTTAAATTTTTGGATTAAAGGTATTCATGTAGAATGGTGTTAAGCAATAGAATTTATTCGTGTAATATTACGTAAATTTTATTGGAAATCATACTAATATTTACATGAAAGATTTAAACTGCTGGAGATGCAGAGCTATAAGCGCAGAAAAAAGAGGCCAGCAATATTTGACTGTGCCCCCTTCTTTGGTTCTAACGCTTTTGTTTTGTATTGGGTCCTAATGCCTCTTTCTTTGCATTTGGACCAGTGTTTTGGCTCTGTGGCTGGTCTGTTGGTGCTGTCTGATCGGCCACGCTATTCACCTGACCTACACTACCACCAGATGCCAGCATATCCTTGCCCATATTCACCAAAGCCTTCGACGTAAGATTCCCTACATCCCTTGATTTCATATCACCTAAATCCATGGTATACCTCCTGATGAGAATAGTATGGACGAAGTAAAATGCAAATATTAATAATTTTGCTTGCAATTTTTGTGTATATTGCATATAATACCGAATAGGTAAATGATTAGTTAATTAAATATAACCGTTTTGGTAATAAAGAAGGTGATGTATGATTGAATATTAAATATGATAATCCTCAAATTGAAGATTTAATTTCAGTGCACGACTCTAAACAGTCAATGCGGCGTAAAATAGGGTTTGAGATCACGAAGTCAGTAAAAAGAAGATTTGACCAGCTACGTGCGGCAAATACTTTTTATACCTTCCAGCAGCTAGGAATTGGCAAAGTACATTCCCTAGAGGGAAATGAATTAGATGGATGTTATGGCATAAGTATTGATAAAAGCAGAAGAATAATAATTATGCCAGACGCAGCCGATTGTAGCGCTGAGTCATTGAAGGTATGTGATGTGATTATAATAAAAGGAGTGGTGGAGTATCATGGAAGAAAGAATGAATGGATTTTGCCGTGAATTAATCATACATCCAGGAGAAACCTTGCAAGAAGTAATTGAAGACAGGGGGATGACTAGAAGGGAATTAGCTGCTCGCACAGGTGTAAGTGATAAGCATATAAGTACTGTAATAAATGGTTCAAAGTCCATTTCTGTATCATTTGCAAAAAAGCTTGAATATGCGCTCGGCATAGAATCGAGTTTTTGGATAAATTTACAATCCATATATGATAGAGAACTTCTTGAGTTCGAAGAGCTTAATCAAATTTCAAAAGAGGAGAGAGACATTGTAACAAAAGATTTAAAAGAAATTATCGATCATTGGAACCAAATCCAAATAATTTCTAATTCAAGTAACACAACTGACCAAGTCTTAGAGATGCGAAAATTGCTCGGCATCAGCAATTTAGCTGATATTCCAGAACTTGCAATGGTGGCGTCATTCAGAGCACAAACATCTAATAGGGTTAATCCATATGTACTCTATGCATGGCAGAGAATGTGCGAACTTCAAACAAAAGATATTGTAATTAATAATACTTTAGACTTGAAGAAACTTGAATCAAAGATTTCTCAAATAAAAAAAACCATGCTTATTAATACAAATGAAATACAAGAACAATTAAAAAGTATATTTGCCGAATGCGGCATAGTGTTTAAGATCGTAAAGCATTTTGTAGGGGCACCAGTGCAAGGGTTTTTGAGCACAGACATGCAAGGCAAAACAATATTATGTATGACAATAAGGCAAAAATTTGCCGATATATTCTGGTTTACTTTATTTCATGAAATCGGTCACATTTTAAATGGAGATACAAAAGCAAGATTTACAGATTTTGAATCAGTGGACAGCAGAGTCGAGAGAGCTGCTGACTCTTTTGCAAGAGATGCTCTTTTAGATAATAATGAATATGCAAAATTTAGGGATTCAGGTAAATTTGATTTAGCTAGCATTGAAAAATTTGCAGAAAAGCAGTTAGTGAAACCATTTATTGTAATCGGACGACTGATGAAAGAAGATTATATTGGGTGGGAGAGCGGATTATCTGGTCAAAGAATTCGCTATGAGTGGAATTAGCCGGCAGAAGCAGTTAAAATAAACTGCAAAATAGAAAAGATGGATTGGATTACTCGATCTGTCTTTTTGTTTTGTATCTACACAGTGAAGGACAATGTGCGTTAAACTCACACCCATAAAATGCGCGAATGTGGTATAATGTATTTTAATGGCAGTTTGTATCGAAAAAGGGAAGATGATTTATACAACCAGTTTTAGACTAAAACAAAGCGAGCAGGAGGATTTTATGGCAAAGCACATTAAAAATGAGCCAACTGCTGATGTATTGATGAACTCGATGAGAGCAATGGGGTATACCTTTGAGTCAGCAATTGCAGATATAGTTGATAATAGTATTAGCGCAAAAGCAAATAAAATAGAAATAAAATTTCCGATTGATCCTGTTGATGTTTATGTGGCTATTTGTGATAATGGAATGGGAATGGATCTAGATGAATTATTAGATGCTATGAAATACGGAAGTATATTGAAGAATCTAGAAAGGCCAGCAGACGATCTTGGCAGGTTCGGATTGGGGCTTAAAGCGGCATCACTATCGCAATGTAGAAAACTTACGGTTGCAAGCAAAAAAAGGGGAAAAACATGTGCATTAATTTGGGACCTAGACTATATTAATCATAAAAAGGGCTGGTTTGTGCAGGAGTGTTTGGATGAGGAAATAAGAGATATTAAGTCAATTGAGCACCTCGATGAGTTAGAAAACGGAACAATTGTGGTATGGGAAAAGTTTGATTTGATCGAAAAATCCTCAGGCAGTGTTTATGCGGAGTTATCCAAGTACAAGCATGATACAGCAGAATATTTATCGCTAATTTTCCACAGATTCTTGAATTGCGAAAAAGTTGAGATATTTGTTAATAAATTTCAACTAGAAGGGCTAGATCCTTTTCTTGAATCTCACAAGAAGACAAATCCACGTAAGGCGATTAGACTTCCAATTAACGATTCTTTGGGGCATGAAAGTGAAATACTTGTGCAACCATTTGTATTACCCTTTCAAAAGGATCTTTCAAAGGGCGACATAAAAAAACTCGGGGGCATTACAGATTATAGGACAAAACAGGGATTCTATATATATAGAAATGAAAGATTAATAATCTGGGGTACTTGGTTCGGTAAACATAGAAGTGAGCTTACTAAACATGCAAGAGTCAAGGTAGATATTCCCAACACACTAGATGATATTTGGAGTATAGACATCAAAAAGCAAAATGCAAAGATTCCAAATGTTATAAAAAAGCAGCTTTCAAGAGCGGTGGACGAAGCAATGGACTTGGCAGTAAAGGCTCAAACATATCGGGGCAGGATAGAAAAGGTTGATGAGGGAATCGATTACATATGGGATCGGATAAAAGAACGAGATGAGTTTTATATTTATAGAATTAACAAAAATTCTAGAATATTTGACTTTATAAAGGACCAAGTTGATGATGATACTTGGTCAAGGCTGGAAATGATCCTAGAAGAGATAGAAAATGCAATTCCATATCAACAGATATACGTTGATAAGTCACAAAATATAATATTTGATGAAATTTCTAATGAACGTGTGAATGATATAAAATCAAAAGCTTTGATGCTACTGGAGATAGCGACAAAAATGGGCAACTTGGATCGAGGGGGAATATTAAATAATATTTTTAGCTCAGAACCATTTTGCAAACATCCAAACTTAAAAAAAGAATTGGAAAGTGGTGTATAGCAAGATGAAAGATTTAGAAAAAAGACTAAGCTTAGTGAAAATAGTGGATGCTCTAGCTTCAATGGGAGGCCATAGCCTAAACCTTGATGACGATTTAATAGACGAACTTGTTAATAAGGCAATATCCATTGCCGGCGCCATATTTCTAGAGGAAGAAATAATTCAAATCAAAAAAGACATTAATAGTAAATATAAAATTTTAGCGATGCCAGGACATAGCATAGTTGCTGATTACGAGCAAATTAATTGGTATGATGAAAGAAAAAGTTCAATTGATGCGAAATTTTGGGGAAGGTATAAGAATTTTTTAATTGATGAAAACGGATTTAGCCCTAATTCTATCGCAACGCTGGGGGATGACACGCTTGACAAGAAACTCATGAATTACATTGGGGATCCAAGTGCAGATCACGATTTTTTTAAGAGGGGACTGATAATTGGAGATGTTCAATCCGGAAAAACATCTACATATATTGGGTTTATATCCAAGGCGGCTGATGCTGGATATAAAGTTTTTATTTTGCTGACAGGAACTATTGAGTCATTAAGAAAGCAGACGCAAGAAAGGGTAGAAGAGGGATTTATTGGAATAAATCTTGCTGCAGACAAGGGCGCGAATAATCGCGTAGGTGTTGGGCTTGACTATAAAACAATTTTAGCTACATCATTAACATCTAGACATAATGATTTTACAGGGAATGCTGATAAGACGGCGCTTAAACTAGGCGGGGATCCCGTAGTATTGGTTATTAAAAAAAATACTACGGTTCTGCGAAAATTAAAAAATTGGTTAATATCACTTAACACCAATAAGCAATCACCCAGAATAGAGTTACCAATGCTATTAATTGATGATGAAGCGGATAATGCATCGATCAATACGAATGCGGACAAGGAAGATCCTACAATAATAAATAAGCTTATAAGGGAACTATGCAATGTGTTTTCAAAAGCAAATTATGTTGGATTTACAGCGACACCGTTTGCGAACGTTTTTATAGACCCGGAGACGACAGAGAAAATGGCAACACAAGATTTATTTCCGGAAGATTTTATAGTGGCACTCCCGACACCGTCCAATTATATTGGTGCAAGCAAAATTTTTTCGACCGAGGGACAATTTAGATCACAATTAATATATATTAAAGATGCTGGAAGAGAAAAACTAGATGGATGGCCGTTTTATTTCAAGCATACTAAAACTTGGCGCGGGGAATTGCCAGAAAGTCTGACTACTGCTATATATGCGTTTTATATTGCAAATGCAATACGTGATCTTCGTGGAGATAACGAGACACACCGTTCTATGTTGATTAACATTTCAAGATTTGTTATGGTTCAACAGCATATTAAGTCTGAAATTGAAGAGATTCATAGAGAAGCTTATAGATCACTTAAATATAATTTGGGCGATGATATTGAAGATTCATTAAAAGATCCGGTTATCGGGTCAATGCATAAGTGCTGGAATGATTATTATGCTGATGCAGGAGTCACATGGGAGGCGCTAACAAAAGTAATATTTTGTGCAATGGAGAATATTCAAATTAAGATTGTAAATAGCTCAAAATCCTCTGAAAAGTTAGAGTACACAAAAAACGATCCAATTCGGGTTATTGCAATTGGCGGATTGGCCTTATCGAGAGGGTTAACGTTAGAAGGGCTGGTGGTAAGCTATTTCTACAGAAATACGTCTACATATGATGTTTTGATGCACATGGGAAGATGGTTTGGATATCGACAAGGTTATGAGGATCTGTTTAGAATTTGGACGCATAAAGACTCTGCAGAGTGGTACGCAGAGATTGCGGATGCAACGGATATTTTAAAAGAAGATATGAAAAAAATGAGTGAAAGAGGCTTGCGCCCGAAAAACTTTGGAATTAGGGTGCGAAACAACTCAGCAGATCTAAATATTACTGCGTATAACAAAATGAGGAATGCAGAGGATGCAGAAGAAGTGCTAAGTTATTTTGGAACAATTATCGAAACCCCTTACCTTGAATATGACGCATCAAGGCAAAAATCCAATTTTGATGCAACATATAATTTTATAAAGGGATGTATAGATGATGATAACGAAATCGAATTATTCAAAGAAGAGGATATAACAGAACGCTATATTATTAGAGATGTAAATAAGAATAAAATCATTGATTATCTTACAAGTATCAAAACATCTAAATTTAACGCGCATTTTGATACAAAGCAAATTGTACAATCACTATCAGATTGTCAAGACTCCATGATAAGCATGTGGGATATCGGATTTATAGAGGGCAAAAAAACAGGAGCATTAGAAACAGACTACGTAGATGTTTTTGATAAAAAAATTTATAAAGTTAAGAGGACATGCATTTTTGATTCTGATACAAGGAAAATTAGTTTGGGAAAACGAGGAAAACTTGGAGGGCCGAATGACGGGATGCTAGGAATTTCTGCATATAACGGAAAGTCAAGTTCGGATATAGTAAGAGAAGCAAAAGAAAAGTTCAAAGCTGATTATGAAGCGGAACATCAAGACGAATTTGATGATGAGAAAACATTCCCTTCAAACACATGGTTTAAGTATGTGGCAGATAGAAAGCCCATACTTCTAATCTACTTTATTGATGTGGATACGAATACCAATATGGACAATAACGATGAAAACGGTAGTCAAAAGGGGCAAGCTCAGTCTTTTAAGGGGAGTATGGGCCAGGTGCCGGCTGTGGCACTAGCGATAGGTATGCCTAGAAATAGCAATAGTATATCTATTGAAAAATTCAAATATAAAGCGAATAAAATATACAACTATTTTGAACGTGATGAAATTCTAGCGGAGGCGGAAGAAGAATAATGATTAATATGAAAGAAAAATTTGACGAGTTTGATAATGCTAATTTCTTTTCCCGTATTGATAACACACATATATTGGAACTCTTTGTTGGATTAGATGAAAAGGGAAGAAAAGCCATCGAACTTCGTTCACAATTCATGCCACGAAATATAACGGGCACAGCGGCAATTGATGTTAATCAGTATAGAAAAGCAGAATATCATACAATTAGATTTTCACTAATGGAAACTAGCATTACTAGCCTTTTCTACAAATTTTGCGATGATTTAGTAGAACAAACGAGGACGCTTGGAGAAGAAGAAGAGGGATATCAAGCTATTGTAGGTAGATATTTGCAATGGAAGAAATTATTTGTAGGTCCAAATAAAAAATATTTATCAGAACCTGAGATAATGGGACTCATGGGAGAGCTGATGTATTTAAAAAAAAATCTTATATTGCAATTAGGCGTTGATGAAGCATTAAAAGCATGGAGTGGACAAGAGCTCACGCATAAAGACTTTTCTTACGGCGCAACATGGTGTGAGGTGAAGGCAATAAGTAAAAATAGTCCTTCTGTAAGAGTATCCTCACTAGAACAGTTGGACTCAGAAAACGATGGAATACTAGCTGTATTTTTTTTAGAGCGTATGAGTCCTGCCTATAATGGGATAAGTCTAAACAGGTTTATTTTAGAAGTATCAGAACGATTAAACCAACCCCAAAAGGAGATTTTCTTTGCAAAAGTGGCTATGCAAGGATTCGAGTTCAATGATTATTATGATGAATATGTATATGAATTAAGTTCCTTCGTCAAATATCATGTAGACAAAGAAGGGATATTTCCTAAATTAGTAAAGCAAAATGTTAATGCTGCTGTAATAAAAGCAACATACGAAATATTATTATCAGAAATTAAAGCGTTTGAAATCAAAGAGTAGGTGTAATATGTCATTGCAAGATTTTAGAATTGAGTTCCTCGATGAAATAAGAGCTGATGCCGCAGTAAACGGGACGGATGCTGCAAATGAATTTTTAAACAAAAGTTTCGAAATGCTCCATGAATTAGGAGAGCTCCAAGATCCAATTCCATATTATTTTGGGAAAACGTTTGGGTCAAATAGGAGCATGCAAATTGACGGATATGCAGTTGATGAAGCGGATAAGAGTTTAGTACTTATAATAAGCGATTTTGAAGATGCATATGAGCCAGATGATATTAATAGAGTACGAATTGAGGATGTGCTGGCTAAAAGATTATACAATTTCTTAGAATTAGCTTATAACGGTAAAATTGACATGTACTGTGATGAGTCAGATGATGTTTTAAAACTTGCAAGGCTAATTAGAAGCAAGGTAGATGATCGGCGAGACGGAATACTTAAAATAAATTTTTATATCTTAACAAACAGAAAAATTAGCGATAAATTAAAAAAAATCAAACAGGAGGAATTTCAATCAAAGCCAATTGAAGTAAATATATGCCATATTGAAAGATATTATGAAATAGCGACATCATTAACTAATGAGAAAATAGTTATAGATGTAATTAACGACTTTGGCGCTAAAGGAATACCTTGCTTATGCGGAAATATCGGGGAAGACCTTGGATATCAAGCATATACGGCGATTGTTCCAGGAAGGCTATTGGCGGATATTTATATAGAATATGGTAGCAGAGTGCTTGAAGGGAATATTCGTGCGTTCTTGGGTGCATCGGGCGCCAAGAGCGTGAATTCAGGAATAAGCAGGACATTGAGACAGGATCCCACAAAGTTTTTTACATATAATAATGGAATTGCTGTAACGGCGTCAAAAATTGAGATAAATGATTCATTTGGAGAACTATTAATTACAAAGATTGAAGACATGCAGATAATAAATGGGGGGCAAACTACTGCTTCTTTGGCGGCAGCGATATTAAAAAAAGAACATATTGAAATAGACAAAGTCTTTGTTCCAATGAAGATAACAGTAGTAGAAGATAGAGAGACAATAAATGAGGATGGAATAAAGTTTTTTGACCAAATGGTACAAGATATATCTAGATACGCAAATAGCCAAAGAGTCTATCCCAAAGATTGTGTAAACCTCGTGGTTGATGTAGAATAAAACTACATGAGCCAGGAGGTTTTTTAAAATGGCAAGAAGAAGAAGGAATGAAAGTCCAGAGAAACAAAGAAGCAGAGATTTAATAGCAGAACT
>JAVBKP010000116.1:0-18742 GCA_031553975.1 Anaerovoracaceae bacterium
TTGAAAAAGATTTTAATTTAGTACTTGAACAAGAAAGACGATGGTTTAATGCAGCGGCTCAGAGGATAAAAGGCGAAAGTGCGGGGCAGTTTGTGGTTATTTCTGAAATCACAGCCTTTGTTGAGGCCAGAATAAATGCAGAGAATGCCGCCAGGGCCAAGAGCGACTTTTTAGCCAACATGTCCCATGAGATTAGAACGCCAATGAATGCCATTATGGGCATGAGTGAAATTCTATCCATGTCAAAGCTAGACCAAGATCAAACTGTCCATGTGGACAGTATAAAGGCGGCTTCCAGTTCCCTACTTTTAATCATAAATGATATTTTAGACTTTTCAAAAATAGACGCAAACCGGATGGAAATCATGGATTTACCTTTCGAGTTGGGCTCATTGCTAAACGATATATTTAATATTGTCAACATAAAGGCCATGGAGAAAAATATATTTTTTGATATAGTGACGTCCGAGGACATACCTGGTATTTTAATTGGTGATGAGCTCAGATTAAAACAGGTGTTAATAAATATCTTAAACAATGCGATTAAGTTTACAGACAAGGGCAAAGTTTCACTGACCATGAGGTCAATAAAAATTGATGCGCAATACACCCAGATTCGATTTGAAATAGAAGATACAGGCATTGGAATAAAGCCGGAGGAGATAGATAGGCTTTTTGTTGAGTTCGAGCAGGTGGATACAAAACGTAACAGAAACATTACAGGAACTGGGCTAGGACTTCCTATTAGCAAGCGCCTGGTGGAGTTAATGGGTGGCAATATAGAGGTAACATCTGAATACGGTAAGGGAACCTGCTTTTCCTTTACGCT
The DNA here is from genome assembly GCA_031553975.1 of Anaerovoracaceae bacterium. GTDB lineage: Bacteria > Bacillota > Clostridia > Peptostreptococcales > Anaerovoracaceae > JAVBKP01. The sequence goes on from JAVBKP010000116.1 coordinate 830, forward strand.
ATCTATAAAAAAGGCAGGCGACGAAGTGATCAATGCCATGAGGTTAGCTGCCGTGGAAAAACAACATCAAAGCAAAGGTCACTTTGTGGCACCGATGGCACAGGTACTAGTGGTAGATGACAATGATGCCAATCTAAAGGTGGCAGAAGGACTGTTAAAACGATACAGGATCAAAATCGACCAGTGTCTAAGCGGAAAAGCTGCTATTGAAATGATACAAGATAAATCTTATGACATTGTGTTTATGGATCACATGATGCCTGAAATGGATGGAATTGAGGCTACCAAAATTATTAGAAACACGGAGACAATTGATCCAGAGCTAAAAATAGTTGCCTTGTCGGCCAATGCCATATCAGGTATGAAGGAAGTATTTTTAGCCAATGGTATGAATGATTTCATATCAAAACCTATTGATTTGAACCAGCTGAGTAGGGTTTTGAAAAAGTATCTACCAGAAGAAAAAATAATAGAAACAACGGCTGATGAGCTTGAGAATCAGCGGGATTTAGCGCAGTTCAAAAAAAGGTTTTCGCAGGTCACACAGATTGATATTGACCTTGGACTAGAACGCGTTGGTGGAAATCCAAAAGATTATATTGCCGTGCTAAAGAGTCTGATGCGAACCCTAGACTCTGGGCTAAACGAAGCAAACAGCCACCTAAAAAAACAAGATCTAAAAGCAGTCAAAATCATTGTACATGGATTTAAGGGTGCGTTGGCCAACGTTGGGGCTACCAATCTTTCTGAGATGGCCTCCCAAATGGAAGAGGCGACTATTCAATCTGATGTAGCAAGGCTAAATGAAATCATGCCTAAATTCACAGATGAAATATGGTTGTTCATGGAAAACATGAAAGAACATTTGCGAAAAGATGATACAATTGATACTCATTTTACATTTGGGGATAGATCGGTGCTCAGGGAGGGACTAGTGAAAGTATCTGGTTTTGTTGAAGCTTTAGACCAAACAGAAGCAATTCAGGAAATAGACAAATTAAAAAAATTTACTTTTGGTCCAGAGCTAGATGAGCTAGTAACCCAGCTATATGGGCAAGTAGAAGGATTTGAGTATGATGGAGCAGAGCGAGTGATAGGGGAGATTTCCGAAAAAATTTCTGAAAAGACTTGACATTGTTTAGATAGTAATGTATCCTTATTAAGGACTTAGGTCACAAGAAGAAGTATCCGCTTCTCGCCTTTCGGCTAACGCTACAAGGTTACGTATTTGAATTTAAACTCATTTGAGTTATAGAAGCGGGTGTATGCACTCGCTTTTTTTATTGACAAAGCGAGGAAAAACAAGAAAGAGGTGTACGGACATTAGCAACAAAGATGTTCAGATCAACGAAGATATTCGTGACAAAGAGGTTCGTTTAATCGATGCCGATGGAGCCCAACTAGGGGTAGTGTCTATTGAGGAGGCTCAAAATCTAGCCCTTGAAAAAAAGCTAGATTTAGTTAAAATTGCACCAACTGCAAACCCACCTGTTTGTAAAATACTTGACTATGGTAAATACAAGTATGAATTGCAAAAGCGTGACAAAGAAGCTAAAAAAAGGCAGAAGGTAACTGAGATCAAAGAAATTAGACTTAGTACTTTTATTGAAGATCATGACCTACAAGTGAAAGCAAATAATGCAGTAAAATTCCTGAAGAGTGGTGACAAAGTGAAAGTAAGCCTAAGATTTAAGGGGAGAGAAAAAGACCATGTCAGCGTTGGACAAAATGTTATGAAGCAATTCGCACAGTTTGTTGAAGAGGTTGGCGTTATGGAGAAAAAACCTGAATTCGAAGGCAGAAGCATAACGATGATATTAGGACCTAAAGCATAAAATAACATTCACATAAACGAGGAGGAAAAGAAAATGCCTAAAATGAAATCGCATAGAGGAGCTCGCAAGAGATTCAAGACTACTAAAAATGGTCATGTAAAAAGAAATAAAGCCTTCAAGAGCCACATACTTACTAAGAAGTCTACTAAGAGAAAAAGAAAATTAAGAAAAGCCACGTACCTAAGTGGTGCTGACGCTAAAAATATGAGACAACTGATTAAGGTATCATAAGGGATAGATAGGAGAGTAAAGTACAATGGCAAGAGTTAAAAAAGCGGTAAATGCTAAGAAAAGACATAAAAAAATATTAAAGTTAGCTAAAGGCTTCTATGGACAAAAGAGTAAAGTGTTCAAAGCAGCCAATCCAGCTGTAATGAGATCATTAAGATCTGCTTATATTGGTAGAAAGCTTAAGAAAAGAGAATATAGAAAACTTTGGATTGCTAGGATTAACGCAGCGGCTAGAATCAATGGTCTTTCCTACAGCAGAATGATGGATGGACTTAGGAAGTCTGGTATTGAAATTAACCGTAAAATGTTAGCTGAAATGGCTGTATATGATGCGGCTGCTTTCACTAAACTAGCGGAAACAGCAAAAGCAAAATTAGGCTAAATTTCCATTTCGACAAAAATAACGCAGATTAGACGACTAGTTTCGACTAGAAAATAGCTGCAAATAGCGTAAAATAAATGCATTGAGGTAGTTCTCAATGCATTTTTTTATTGTTAGAAATCTTACGTTTATATTAAATCATCGGGAGAAGTATGACTATTTATGCTGAATATTTGTATATAGAGAATGTGAGCATTAGTTATATGATTCTATATATGACAGGGCGCATTTGTGCATTACCCACCAAGAAAAGGTGGATTTTCTTAGGCGCGAGCCTTGCTGGCGCGTTGGCATTTACATTACTTATCCCAGATATGAATGTTCTCGCCACGGTCTTAACCAAAATAGTTGGATCTATTATCATTATCCTTGTAACATTTAGGGAGAAAGGGTTAATAAGGAATTTAAAGATAATAATGGTGTTTTATTCCATAACAGCTCTTTTGGGGGGGATTTGCCTAGGTCTGCTATTCTTTGGTGGCATGAACGGTGCCATAGGGGGATCTGGATTTTATATAGAATCGCAAAGCTATTTATTTATTATCGCAGGCGTTATTATTGGCGGTACCTGTTTGTGGTACGCTTTTAAGCACTTAAAGATAGGAGCAATGAGAACAATGACAAATATAAAAGTAAAATTATATGTTGCAGGTAACATAATAGAAGTTGATGGAATTGTAGATACAGGAAACTTTCTAAAGGATCCAATCTCGGGGGAAGCTGTGGCAGTAATAGACAAAACAGCCGTTGCGGGAATGGAAATACCAGAGAACAGGGTTAGAGCAATACCGTACAAATCATTAGGCAATGAAGCAGGCATGATGGAAGGCCTGAGGACAGACATGATTACCATGGCCATGAGCAATGACAGCAATGAGGTGATTGTTAGAGAGAAAGCAGTGATAGCGTTGTATGAAGGGGATATTTTTGTGGGTAAAGAGTACAAGGCCATACTACATCCAGAGCTGCTAATGAAAATATAAAAAAGTATTTGCAGTACGCGTTAGCAAGCTTGCTTTTATAATGAAAGGGCAAAACATGAGGGGATTATTGATGCGAATACTACCGTGGCTAAAAGATCTAAAATATATATTATTTAAGCAGGAGAGTATATTTTATATAGGGGGAAGCGATGTACTACCACCGCCACTGACTTCGGAAGAAGAAAAAGTGGTAATTGAGCGATTGGTTCTGAAAGATCCTGAGGCAAAAGCAACACTAATCGAAAGAAATCTTAGATTGGTTGTGTACATAGCTAAAAAATTTGAAAATGCTGGTGTTAACGTGGAGGACCTAATATCTATAGGCACCATCGGGCTGATTAAAGCCGTTAACACCTTTAATCCAGAACGAAACATAAAGCTTGCCACCTACGCATCTCGGTGCATTGAAAATGAAATATTAATGTATCTCAGAAGGAATAACAAGAGCAAGACAGAGGTCTCTTTTGATGAACCGCTGAATACGGATTGGGATGGCAATGAACTGCTACTATCTGATATTCTGGGAACAGACGCAGATATTGTATACAATTCTATCGAAGAAGAAGTGAATAGAACACTTTTGTTTGATGCACTAAAAAAGCTCCCACCAAGGGAGCAAAAAATTATGGAAATGCGGTTTGGACTGATGACTGGCAATGAAATGACGCAAAAAGAAGTGGCAGATGCATTGGATATTTCACAGTCATATATTTCCCGCCTAGAGAAAAAAATCATCGGACGTTTGCAAAAAGAAATCAAGAAACTAGTATAAGCTGCCCAGGGCGGGCAGCCCTTAGACATACTTTTTCATGTGCTTTAGTGCGTTCTTTTCTAGACGTGAGACTTGGGCTTGGGAGATGCCTACCTCTTCGGCTACCTCCATCTGTGTTTTGCCCTCGAAAAAACGCATGGTCAATATGTGTTTCTCACGTTCATTGAGTTTTTGCATCCCGTCATTTAGGGAAATATTTTCTATCCAAGATTCATCTGTGTTTTTGGTATCTTTTATCTGGTCCATAATATATACAGCGTCTCCATTATCCTTGTATATGGGGTCAAAAAGTGATACAGGGTCTTGTATGGAATCCATGGCGATGATGACATCTTCTACAGGAAGTTCCATAGCGGCTGCTATTTCGGTCACAGTAGGCTCACGCTGGTTATCACGAAGTAGCTGTTCTTTCATTTGCAATACCTTGTAGGCAGTATCTCTTAGGGATCTAGAAACTCTAATACTATTGTTATCTCGCAGATATCTCCGGACCTCGCCAATGATCATAGGTACGGCATAGGTGCTAAATTTTACGTTATGAGAATCGTCAAAATTGTCAAGTGCTTTGATTAGACCAATGCAACCCACTTGGAACAAATCATCTAGATTCTCACCTCTATTATTAAAACGCTGAATTATAGATAGGACAAGTCTTAGGTTCCCGTGCAAAAATACTTCTCTCACGCCAGGAACACCAGCCTTTATTTCAGCCAACATTCTCTTCATTTCAGGGTCTTTGTAAACAGGGAGTTTTGCTGTGTTTACCCCGCAGATTTCAACTTTATTTATAAACATGATGTCACTTTGCTTGTTCATTTTTCGCTACGCAAAAAACTCTCACGCAAATCCTTTCTCAGATTCGCAAATGCATTTGTCTTTAAGTACTTAATTAAAGTATTGCCTTTTGCGGAAAGTTTATACAAAGCAAAGAAAAAAATTTAGCAGGCAAAGCTAGCAGATGGAGAACAATATATTTAAACAAAATAGCTTCTTTTTTGGGAATACTAGGCATATATATATTAAAAAGTTTTGCAGGAGGGACAAACAATGGTAAGCACACAAGACATTAAAAATAAGGAAATCATCAATATTTATGATGGGAGGAGTCTGGGATTTGCCACAGATGTGGAGATAGACCTAGACAATGGCAAAATTGACGGCATAGTCGTGCCAGTGGAGAAAGGATTTTTTAGTTTTTTTGCACGAGAGGGAGAATACATAATCAAGTGGAAAGATATACGCAAAATTGGTGAAGACGTTATACTGGTTGATGTAAATGGATTATACGAGGCAGATGAAAAAGAAGATATGGAAATGTGATAAAAAAGTCATTGGGACAGGACTTGCAGAAAAACTCGAAAAATGGTATTATATAGTAATATGATTATATCAAACCACAAGATAAGGGAGAAGATACCGTATGAAATGTCCATATTGCTTAAATGAAGACACGAAAGTTATTGACTCAAGATCCACCGAAGAGGGACAAGTTATCCGTAGACGCCGTGAGTGCGAGAACTGCAAGAAAAGATTTACGACCTATGAAAAAATCGAAGAGATACCTTTAATCGTTGTAAAAAAAGATAAGAGCAGAGAAGTATTTGATAGATCAAAGGTAATGCATGGCATTATCAAGGCTTGCGAGAAAAGACCTGTTACAATGGCTGAGATTGAAACCATTGTGGCGGCTATTGAGCGAGGGCTAAACAATATGATGGAAAAAGAAATAGAAAGTTCAATGATTGGCGAATTCATCATGGATCACCTAAAAGATTTAGACGAAGTAGCTTATGTTCGTTTTGCATCAGTTTATAGATCATTTAAGGATGTTAACACATTCGTTAAAGAAATAGAAAAACTTCTGAGCAAAGAAAATCCAAATATGTAGGAGAGCCATGCGAATTACAGTAGATGGACCAGCTGGTGCTGGGAAGAGTACCATTGCCAAATATATTTCTCAGGAAATGTGCATTTTGTACATTGATTCTGGTGCTATGTATAGAGCGGTGGCGTATAAAGCAGTTTCAAATAATGTTGATATTTATCACGATGTGGCGCTAAAAGCCATGCTAGAGGATACAGATATAGACTTTTTGGATGGTAAAATCTTCTTAGATGGAGACGATATCAGTGATAAAATCAGAACACCAGAAATATCAAAAATGTCATCTGACATCTCAGCTATTCCAATGGTTAGGGAAAAGCTTGTAGACCTACAACGCAAAATGGGTGAGAGCAAAGATGTAATCATGGATGGTAGAGATATAGGTACCAATGTGTTCCCAAATGCGGAATATAAGTTCTATGTTACGGCTACACCAGAAGAGAGGGGTAGGCGTAGACATCAGGAGTTAACAGAAAAAGGCGTAGAATCGGATTTAAGCCAAGTTGTTGACGAAATCAAGCAAAGGGACCACAACGACTCTACAAGAGCCTTAAATCCATTAAAAAAGGCCGAGGATGCCGTACTGGTGGATACCACGGGCAAATCAATTGAGGAAGTGGTGGCTGAGGCCATAAAGTATATTCAAAAATAATAAATACCCACTTACGCCAGCGGATGTAAGTGGTTTTTGATGAAGGGCGTTACATATGAAAAAATTTACACTTTGTGATGATTTTTTAGCACTTTTCCCAGATGCGTGCTTTGGCATCCTAGTAGCCAATGGAGTGAGCAATGTAGCAGAAGATACTGCAGTATATGAAACCATGCTGAGAGAAGCTGAAAAGCAAGCAAAAGTTCATGTGAGGGAGGAAGAATTTAGTGAAAACCCTGTGGTGGCTGAATGGCGTGCAGCATACAGGAAATTTAAGACAAAAAAAGGTGCTAGATGCTCGGTAGAAGCATTATTAAAGCGCGCCCAGACAGGAAACCAACTAAATACAATTAGTCCCGTTGTAGATTTGTATAATTGCATTTCCCTAAAGTACGGATTTCCGGCTGGAGGCGAGGATATCGACACGTTTGAAGGGGATCTGCGTCTTACCATGGCCAATGGTGATGAAGAGTTTTATTTAATTGGCTCTGAAGAAAACGAACCACCATACCAAGGGGAAGTGGTTTATAAAGACAATGCAGGGGCGGTATGCCGCTGTTTTAACTGGCGAGAAGCCAAGAGAACAATGCTAACCGAGGACAGCAAGAACATGTTCTTGATTATTGAAGCAGTTAACCATGATCGGATGGAGGCGTTACAAACGGCCATGTCGGAGCTAGCAGCCAATGTAGAGAAGTACACAGGCGCCACCGTGCGTCAAACCATAGTGGACAAAAACAATCCAGAAACCATAATAGAAGAATAAAGTATAATAAAGAGCCCTCTTGCAAAACCTAAGCTGATTAGGTTAGCAAGGGGGATTTTTGTTGAAAGAAAAAAATGAAAGAGATTTAGAGCAGCAGCCATATTCTACCAGAAGAAGAACTGGTGAGGAACGCAGACGTAGAGCGCGTTTTGTGAGCATTGGTGTTAGCTGGGCAATTTTGCTATGTTTGCTAATCGGCCGGTTAGCATTCATACAGATTGTGGATGGAGCAGAGTATGCTGAGCAGGCAAAGAAGCGGCAGCAGACCTCCCTGAACGGACTTGCCATTCGAGGCATAATATATGACCGGAATATGGAACCGCTGACGAATAGGGAGAAAACATATATTTATTTTGTACCAAAATCAGGGATGAATATAGAACTTCAGATGATGCTACTCAATCTAGGCGCAGAGAGAATCAGCACGTCCAATGCCAAGTACGACATATATCGAAGCTTTGAGCACAGTCAAAACAGCAGCAAGAACATGAAGGAAAAGTATAAGGTTTTTGAGTTTACTATGAATAGCAGGTACGAGAGAAACCAAGTGGCAGAGCATTTGATCGGATACATCAATGCCAGAGACAATAAGGGACAAACAGGCTTAGAGGCTGCATATGATTCACTTCTTAGAATACCAGACAATAGCTATTATGTGACAATGGACGGTACGAGGCGCATAATAGATGGATTTGGCATGAGCCTCAATGAAGAAATCAAAAAAACCGCCATAGTGACCACCTTAGATTATAATGTGCAAAGAAAAGTCGAAGAGGTGATGAAAGAGTATGAAAGCAATGGTAGTGTGGTGATACTAGATGCGAAAACAGGGGATTTGATAGCATCGGCCAGCACACCAGGGTATGACCCAGACAATATGGAGGATTACATCAATAGCCAAGGTGATGAACTGATTAACAAAAGCATTCGAGGTGAATATGCACCTGGATCTGTGTTCAAAATCGTAGTTATGGCGGCCGCCCTAGAACTTGAAAAATTTAACTTAAACTCCAAGTTTGTATGCAATGGATATGAGGAAATTAATGGGGTGCGCATTGCTTGTTCTAGCATTAACATAGGGGGGCATGGGGGGATTACATTAGAACAAGCCTTTGAGAAATCGTGCAATTCGGCATTTATACAGATGGGCAAGGAAATCGGAGGGCAGGAGATTTTGTCCATGGCATTGAAGTTTGGAATCGGAAAAAAAGCCCTCGAGAATATTCCCGACGAAAAACCAGGCAATTTGCCAACTATATATGAGGCGGCTGGCGCCGGGGTGGGAAACCTAGCCATAGGACAAGGTGAACTGACAACCACGCCTTTGCAAATCGCTAAAATGACCAATGTAATAGCCAGTGGCGGTAAAATAGGCACAACCAGATTGGTAAAAGGCGAGATGACAGATGGTAAGATGATCAAAGAGTATGAAGAACCGGAGTTAGAAGATGTCATAACCCAAGATACAGCGGCAAAGATACAGAATATGATGAAGCTAGTGATAGATACAGGGACAGCCAACAATATAAACCTTGCCAAAGGCTTGACAGCCGCGGGTAAGACAGGGTCTGCCCAAAGCTCCGATGGGGGAGAAAAGGTGGTACACGGATGGTTCACAGGCTTTGTACCAGCAGACAATCCAGAGTATACAATTACCGTATTTGTAAAAAATGGCAACTCTGGCCGCCAATCCGCCGTACCTATATTAGAAAAAATTTCAAACGAAATTTACAAATAAACCAATTGGGGACGGTTCTAAATTACAAAAATACGCAAAACTGGGACGGTTCTAAATTGCTGACCGATTGGTCATCAATTTAGAACCGTCCCAATTTTATGATTAGCAAAATTATAAGTATAAATAGTTTTTGACAGGGTAAAATAAAAGCAAATCAAAACAGGGAGGAAAAAATCAATGGATATGAAATCACAAATCATAGATGAATTGGATCGTAGAGTAGATTTGTTGACAAAATCACAAAATAAACAAATCAAAGTGACGGGCAACCAATATGAAGAACTAAATCAAGCCATAGGAAAAGTAATTGGCGCGCCACTTATTGGAGAATTAAAGGATATAAGAACCTTTGTACAAAAACTCTAATCGACAGATCAAACCGGGACGGTTCTAGATTGATGACCGAGAGGTCAGCAATCTAGAACCGTCCCAATTTTGTATTCATTATGCATTTACAACTGAGGGGTCCCCGTTTGACAATTTGATGTTAAAATTATATGATATACACATCAAATGAGAGCAAAAGGTGTGTTATGAATATAGAAAAAGCGATAGAATACATAGAAAAAGACCCAATAGCCCATGCGGATATGTTACTGCCTATTCATAGAGGTACGGCCGAAATTTTATATGCCAGTCATGAAGGGGTGTTGTTGCGTGAGAGTAAAAGTGGCATATATTTCATGTCTGTAGATAACCTTGACCTAGGAAAGGAACTATTTGAATTAGTAGAGAAAGGTGAAGTTTTTTCTCTTCACCAAGAGTTCATGTTTGATTATATCAAAGAAGAAGCAAATTATGAAAATCAGATGAAGTGTCATCAAAAAGTATATACGCGCAAAGAAAAACTGCAGGTAGATAGCAAATTAACCATAAAGCAACTTGGAATAGAGTATCTAGATATTGTATTTGATAATTACCACGCTTATCGGTATTATGACTACTTGAAGGAACGCATTGAAAGTGGTGAGATGTATGGTGGATTCATTGAGGACAAACTTTGCGGATTTGTCGGTATGCATCAAGAGGGGAGTATTGGACTTTTAGAAATCCTCGAAGAACACAGGCAAAAAGGCTACGCAACCATTTTAGAAAGTTTCATCATTAATCTAGTGTTAGAAAAAGGTTTGATGCCTTACGGACATGTGACTGTTGGTAACGATCATTCATTAAAGCTGCAAGAAAAGCTAGGTATGGTAACTTCAAAACAAACCATATATTGGTTATTTTAATATGCCATTTAGAACCGTCCCAACTTGATGACCGATTGGTCACAATGCATTTAGAACCGTCCCCAATTCATGAAAATAAAAAAATTAGAAAAATTTTCTAAAAGGTATAAAACATTTGCGGGCTTATCCGATAATACAAGTGTAAGGGACATACAATTATCGTAAGATTAATTATTGTCAAACAAAAGGTGTGGGATTCCACATCTTTTTTTATTGGCTTTTTTACAATAATAAGGTATTATTTAAATATCAAATGATCAGGAGGAAGATACGATGCCATTATTGTTCTTTAATAATGTAGAAAAAGAGACAGTCAAAGAGCTATCCGAAGAGTTGGTAGGACCTTTAGCAGAAGCAATCGGCTGCCCAGAAGACTGGTTTAGCTTTACCCACACAGCAAGTGTGATGTTTTACCAGAAAAAGGTTATGGAAAAAACAGCTTATGTAGAAGTAAAATGGTTTCAACGTGAACAAAAAATCCAAGACGCTGTAGCAAAAATAATTAATGGAGCTATGGAGACCAAAAGAAAAAGTGATGTAATAATTACATTTACCAAATTAGAAGAAGAGAAATATTACGAGGCAGGAGAGCATTTTTAAGATGCTCTTTTTAGACGGACAACGAAGGAGGGAAGAACATGTGCACTGTGGCATTAAGAAAGGCCCATATTGAAGACTATAAGATAATCCATGAAAACCAGACGATAGCCTTTAAACCACTTCTTGATCACTACAAGGACTATGACACCAACCCAGGCATGGAAACCACAGAAAAAGTTAGAGAAGAAATAGGGCAACAGCATAATGACTATTATCACATACTAATAGAAGACAGTCTTATAGGTATGATTAGAATAAGGCGAAAAGACAATGGTGTTCGGAGAATATCCAGAATGTACATCATGCCAGATTATCAAAACAAAGGATATGCCCAAACTGCTATTACGTTAGCAGAATCTCTATATCCAGAGGCTAAGATATGGGAGTTAGATACCATACTGCAAGAGACAAAGCTATGCCATTTGTACGAAAAAATGGGATACAAAAGAACCGGAGAGGTAATTCCAGTAAATGTGGATATGTCACTTGTGTCATACCAAAAGCCACAACATATTGAGTAAAAGAAGAAATTTATGGTAAAGAGTCAGAAAAATTCTTGACAATTGGACTTGACAGGAGTATTATTGATTAAATATTTAATTTGCAAGAGAATTATTGACTTGTATTTTGAAAAGAAAAAGGAGGAAGACAATTTGAAAATGAAAAAATTTATGGTAATGGCACTGGCAGCAGTTATGATTTTTACAACCGTTGCATGTACTGGAACACCAACAACAACAGGAAATAACGATTCACAAACTCCAGCAGGAGATGATTTCCACATCGGAATCGTAACAGGAACTGTATCTCAGTCTGAGGACGAGCTAAGAGGCGCAGAAGCATTTATGGAAGAGTATGGTTCAGTTGATAATGGCGGTAGAGTTAAACACGTTACATACCCAGACAACTTTACACAAGAGTTAGAAACTACCATTGCACAAATCACGGGTCTTGCAGATGACCCTAAAATGAAAGTTATCGTAGTTAACCAGTCTGTGCCTGGAACTTCAGCAGCATTTGAGAAAATCAGAACAACAAGACCTGACATTATCCTTCTTGCTGGAACACCACAAGAAGATACAAATATGATTGAAGCCGCTGCAGACCTTGCAGTAGATGCTGATAACGTGGCACGTGGATACTTGATGATCGAAGCTGCTAAAAAACTTGGTGCTAAGACATTTGTTCACATTTCATTCCCTAGACATATGTCTATTGAGCTTCTTTCAAGAAGAAAGAACATCATGGAGCAAGCTTGTAAAGACCTTGGACTTACGTTCGTAGCTGAGACTGCACCAGACCCAACAAGTGACGTTGGAATACCAGGCGCACAACAGTTCATCCTTGAAAAAATGCCTGCATGGGTAGAAAAATATGGCAAAGATACTGCGTTCTTCTGTACAAATGATGCACAGACAGAGCCACTATTAAAGCAAGTTGCTAAACTTGGTGCTATTTTCGTTGAGCCAGATCTTCCATCTCCAATCATGGGATACCCTGGTGCATTTGGAATTGATCTAAAAGCAGAAGCTGGCAACTGGCCAGAAATCCTTAAAAAAGTTGAGTCAACTGTAGTAGCAGCTGGCGGTGGCGGAAGAATGGGAACTTGGGCTTATTCCTTCACATTTACTTCTACAGAAGCTCTTGCTGAGTTTGGTAAGAGAGTAACAGAAGGTACAGCGAAGATTGATTCTATGGAAGACCTAATGGCGTGTTATGAGAAGTACACACCAGGTGCTAAGTGGAACGGTTCTCTTTATACTGACATTGCTTCAGGCGAAGTGAAGAAAAATCACATAATGATTTATCAAGATACATATGTACTTGGAAAAGGTTACCTAGGAATGACAGATATAATAGTTCCAGACAAATACCTACAAATTAAGTAATTAAATAATAAATTATGGCAAAGGGCCAAAATTGAGCTTACGCTGCAATTTTGGCCCTCTTGCTATGAAGAGGGGTGAACAGCTTGACAGAAGAAAATGTTTTATTAAAGGTTGAAGACGTCGGAAAAGAGTTTGGTGGCGTACCCGTGCTAAAGGGCATCAACTTTTCACTAGAAAAGGGACAAATTTTAGGGCTCTGCGGAGAAAATGGCGCTGGAAAATCAACATTGATGAAAATTCTTTTCGGCATGAATGTGATAGCGGAGACCGGTGGCTATGAGGGGAATATTTACTTAGAAGGGCAGAAAATTCAGTTCAGAGGACCACTAGATGCCCTAAGAGCTGGCGTAGGAATGGTCCACCAAGAATTCTCACTAATACCAGGATTTACCACGGCAGAAAATCTTCTTTTAAATACTGAGATAACAAGACCAAGTGTGATTTCAAAAGTTTTTGGAAAGAAGCTTGAGACATTGAATATTCCTGCCATGAGAAACAGAGCAAAAAATGCCATTGCAAGACTTGAAGTTGACTTAGATATTGACACAATGGTTTCTGAAATGCCTGTGGGACATAAGCAGTTCATAGAGATAGCTCGTGAAATCGATAGAGACAACGTAAAACTATTGGTGCTTGACGAGCCAACAGCAGTACTCACTGAGACAGAGGCAGAGATATTATTAAGTGCCATGAGAAAACTAGCTGACCAAGGGGTTTCTATTATTTTTATTTCCCACAGATTGGCTGAGATTACCTCTGTTTGTGATAAGATCGTAGTTCTTCGTGATGGTATTATTGTAGTAGAAAAGCCATCAGAGGGCATAACATCTAAGCAAATCGCAGAATGGATGGTTGGTCGTGAATTAGGGGAAGACGCAAAGCGAAAAGAAAGAATCATCAATACCACCAGTAGCAACAAAGACAGTATACTAGAGATTGAAAACCTTTGGGTAGACATGCCAGGTGAAACCGTTCGTGACGTTTCCTTTTCTGTTAAAAGAGGAGAAATATTTGGAATTGGTGGTTTGGCGGGACATGGAAAATTGGGTATACCTAACGGCATCATGGGACTATCCGATGCTGGTGGGACTATGCGCTTTAACAATGAGACACTAAAGCTTAACAATACACTGGGTGCTCTCAAAAAAGGGCTTGCATTTGTATCAGAAGATAGGCGCGGGGTCGGTCTTTTGCTAGATGAGCCCATTGACTGGAATATTGTATTTAATGCTATGCAGATTCAAGGCAAATTCTTTAAGAGATACGGATTCTTTTCACTTCGTGATGAGAGTGCTATGAAGAAATGTGCAGATGGATATATTGAATCTTTAGAGATTAGATGTACAGGATCCAAGCAAAAAGTAAAGAATCTTTCTGGTGGAAACCAGCAAAAGGTGTGTCTTGCTAAGGCCCTTGCCACAGTCCCAGAACTTCTTATTGTAGCTGAACCCACAAGGGGTATCGACGTTGGTGCAAAAAAACTAGTATTAAATGCACTGAGGCGTATCAATGATGAAAAAGGAACTACAATAATCATGATTTCCTCAGAACTTGAAGAGTTGAGATCGATTTGTGACCGTGTTGCAGTTGTATGCGAAGGAAAAGTATCAGGAATACTTCCACCTACATCACCAGCTGTTGACTTTGGACTACTAATGTCCGGTGAATCAATAGAATTAGAAGGAGGTGAATAGTATGACAGGTATAAGTCGCTTCATCAAAGATTTTGGTTGGCCTAGAATTATCATTGGACTATTCCTACTTTCTTTATTTATCGTGGGACCTTTTTTTGGCGTTAGTACATCATCATCTATTACGGATGTTATCGTTCGTTTCGGAATGAATGGAGTCTTGGTATTATCTATGATTCCTATGATTCAATCAGGCTGTGGACTTAACTTCGGTGTGCCTGTGGGCATTATCGCAGGGCTAATCGGCGGCGTGTTGAGTCTTGAGTTCAATTTAACCGGCATTGTCGGCATTCTTTTCGCTATGGTCGTCGCAGCGTCATGTGCTGCTGTATTTGGATTTTTATACGGACTCTTACTAAACAAAGTAAAAGGCGATGAAATGATTATTGCTACATATATTGGATTCTCTTTTGTATATTTGATGAGTATTATGTGGATGATTCTTCCCTTTAAGAACCCAGCCAGCGTACTTGGATTCAAAGGTGAAGGACTAAGGGTAACCATAAGTGTTGAAAACTACTGGATTCAAGCCATTAGTGATATTCTTAGAATTAACATTGGCAAGGTATCAATACCTACGGGTATGATTTTATTCTTTGCCCTTATGTGCGTGATTGTATGGTTATTCTTTAGAACAAAGACTGGTACAGCCATTACCGCAGTAGGATCTAACCCAGAGTTTGCAAGAGCATCTGGAATTGATGTAAATAAAATGAGAACCATCTCAGTTATGGTATCCACCATGATTGCGGCAGTGGGTATTATTGTGTATCAACAGAACTTTGGATTTATCCAAATGTATAATGCACCACTTGCATTTGCGTTCCCTACCGTAGCAGCTGTATTGCTAGGCGGTGCTTCTGTCAATAAAGCTACTATTCTAAATGTAGTTGTTGGGACTTTTTTATTCCAAGGGCTACTCACTATGACCCCTTCTGTAATCAATAGTGCAATTCAAATGGACGTATCAGAGATATTGAGAATTGTAGTATCTAATGGTATGATTGTGTACGCGTTGACAAGGAAGGTGAAGTAGATGATAAAATTAAATAATGATACATTAAAGAGATTTTTAATCAACTCTGCTGTTCCGCTGATTTTTATTATCATCAGTGTAATAGCCATTCCACTATCAGGATACTCTGACGGATTCTTATTTGACGCAATCTTAGCTCGTTTGGTTAGAAATATATTTCTAGTAATGGCATTGCTACTACCTGTTATGTGTGGTATGGGTATCAACTTTGGTATGGTACTTGGTGCCATGGCAGGGCAGATTGGGCTAATATTTGTAACGGACTGGGGTGTTGGTGGAGCACCCGGACTGCTTTTAGCAGCGCTTATCGGCACACCAATATCCATGCTACTTGGTTGGTTCGCAGGAAACGTGCTGAACAGAGCAAAAGGGAGAGAGATGATTACCTCCATGATCTTCGGATTTTTCATGGCAGGGATATACCAATTCTTCTTGTTGTTCATCTGCGGGTCTCTCATACCATTCAAAAACACAAACCTAATACTGTCAAAGGGATTTGGTGTAAGGAATGCTCTTACTCTCGATGTGGCAGGTGGATTTGATACATTGTTGTGGTTTCCAATAGGAAACACGATTGTCCCAGTGGGGACATTCTTGATCATAGCTGTGCTATGCATATTCACTTGGTGGTTTAGAAAGACCAAGCTAGGGCAAGATATGCGTGCGGTAGGGCAAGATATGGGAGTTTCTGACACATCGGGCATTCGTGTAGAAAAGACTCGTGTGCAGTCCATTATGATTTCCACAGTACTAGCGTGCTACGGTCAGATTATATACCTACAAAACATTGGTACCCTCAATACATACAACGGGGCAGATCAGGCAGGATTGTTCGCCGCCGCCGCATTGTTAATCGGAGGCGCCACCGTAAGTAAAGCAACGGTTCCAAATGCAATCATTGGTACAGCCCTATTCCACTTGATGTTCATCGTAGTGCCAATCGCAGGTACAAACGTAACAGGCCAGGCTATGCTAGGAGAATTCCTACGAATGGTAGTATCCTATGGTGTTATTACCTTAGCGCTTGTAATGCATGCTTGGAAACGTCAAGCAGAAAAAGACTTAAATAGAGCGCATTTAAGAGGAACTGTGGGACCTCCAAAATAGCAATAAAAAATAGAATAACAAATGGTAGTAAATATGCAAAAAACGCCCTAAGATGCATAATCTTAGGGCGTTTTTTATTAGATTAATAGTACACTTGATGCTGACAGGTGTCAAGCGTACCATTATATTTTCAAACAAAATTTTTCTAGGTCAGGCAGTATTGGACAATAAACTACATATGGTTTTAAAGCACCAGAATAAAAGGGGGAGACCATTGTGAGTTTAATGTTATTTTTTACATCTTTTTTATTAGCCAATCCACTCATGCTGCTACCAGGGTATGTGGCCATGGGCAATTCATTTCCAAAACCTTTAACTGACAAAGAAGAGGAAGAATGCCTAATAAAATACGAATCAGGAGATAAGGATGCCAAAAATACGCTAATTGAGCGAAACTTGCGCCTTGTGGCCCATATAGCCAAAAAATATGCCAGCACAGGCAAAGATCCAGACGATCTAATTTCTATCGGTACCATAGGATTAATAAAAGCTATAAATACATACAACAGCACCAAAAAAGTTAGGCTAGCCACCTATGCAGCCAAATGTATAGAGAATGAAATACTAATGAACATCAGAACTACCAAAAAAACAAAGATAGAAATATCGCTCAATGAGCCTATTGGAATGGATAAAGAGGGAAATGAGATAAGTTTCATTGATGTGTTAGGAAGTGATGCAGATGCCATCGTAGATGATTTAGAATATAAAATGCAGGTGCAGAAACTATACAAATCTTTAGGCAGAGTCCTTAGAGATCGTGAAAAAACTGTAATAGTCATGCGGTTTGGGTTAGAAGGGCAGCGTAGTAAAACCCAACGGGAAGTAGCAAAAGAGCTCAAAATTAGCAGAAGTTACGTCTCTCGGATCGAGAAAAAAGCCATCGGCAAACTACAAAAGGTTTTCGCAGACGAATATCAGTATTAGAAAATTTTGTTAAAAGATAAAGAAGGTTTTCATATGACTCTTTAACAGAGTCTATCCCAAAGATTGTGTAAACCTCGTGGTTGATGTAGAATAAAACTACATGAGCCAGGAGGTTTTTTAAAATGGCAAGAAGAAGAAGGAATGAAAGTCCAGAGAAACAAAGAAGCAGAGATTTAATAGCAGAACT
>JAVBKP010000104.1:0-14156 GCA_031553975.1 Anaerovoracaceae bacterium
AGAATCTGTTCTTGTGGGTAATATTGGTAACCCAGTAGTGAATGAGGCTGTTAAGAGTACAGATAACACATGGTTCATCACAGAAATAAGTAGTTTTCAATTGGAGTCAATTCACCAATTTACGCCAAAGATATCTGCTATACTGAATATAACACCAGATCATCTAGACAGGCATGGTAGCTTAGAGAACTATGCAGCCACCAAAGCTAGAATTTTTGAAAATCAAAAAAAGGCAGATGAAAAACAAAATTGTACCCAAAGACATATTTTTGTACCAAACTTTGACGACAAAATGGTTTGGAGACAAATGGCGCTGAGCAAATGCTCTTGTTGGGTATACCCATTTAGCAGAAAAGAGGAACTGGAGGCAGGCTGCTATATTAAAGATGGAAAGCTGATGATTGCGGCTGATAACAAATTGGTGGAGTTATGTGCAATATCAGAACTGCAAATTCCGGGAGACCATAACGTAGAAAACGCGTTGGCAGCGGCCATGATTACATATGCGGCAGGGATAGAGCCTGCCATTATCGGAAAAGCCATAAAGGCATTCCAAGGTGTAGAGCACAGATTGGAATTCGTGTCCAATGTCAATGGCATTAGGTTTGTAAATGATTCGAAAGGGACGAATCCAGATGCATCCATTAAGGCCATTGAGGCTATGACGGGAAAGACAGTATTAATCGCAGGGGGCTATGACAAAGGCAGTGAATTTGATCAACTGATCAATAGCTTTGGAGATAAGATTAAACATCTCGTTCTCTTTGGCAAAACAGCACAAAACATCAAAGAAACCGCAGAGAGATTAGGCTTTCATAACATCACAATGGCATCAGATATGAAAGAGTCTGTGGAGAAAGCCTACGATATAGCCAAGCAAGGGGAAACTGTATTGCTGTCACCTGCTTGTGCTAGCTGGGATATGTATACATGCTTTGAAGAGCGTGGGGAAGACTTTAAACAACGTGTGAAAGGACTAAAGTAGTAATGGCCAAAAAAGCTAAGAAAATGCAGTATAAAGGAGATTACATCTTGCTTTATCTTGTAATCAGCTTAATATTGTTTGGGGTAGTCATGGTATTCAGTGCCAGCTATTATACGGCAATGAACGTAGATAATGATGCCTACGCGTATCTAAAAAAAGGTGTGGTCTATGCGATTTTATCCATTGGCGCCATGATGGTTGTTGCTAGCGTGGATTACAGGATTTATTCCAAGTATGCAACCCTAGGTCTGGTGGTAAGCGTAATATTGCTAGTCTTGGTGTGGGCACCAGTTATTGGTGTGAACCTTAACGGAGCCCATAGATGGATTGGCATTCCAGGTGTTTTCACCATCATGCCTGGTGAACTTGCCAAGATATTTGGAACTATATTTATTGCGGCATACTTGAGCAAAGACCCTAGGCGAATATTATCCTTCAAGCAAGGTATTTTACCATGTCTAGGTGTGATAGTACTGTATTTTGGGCTTATCCTAAAACAACCAAACCTCAGTACAGCGGTGACCGTTGTCATGATTATTGTCAGTATCATGTTTGCAGCAGGCTTGCAGATAAGATACATAATAGGAGGCGCGATTGGCGGCATGGGGGTGCTGGCTGTGGCCATACTCGCTGATCCAGATGGATATAGAATGGCTCGTATCACCAGCTTTTTGGACCCGTTTTCTGATCCACAAGGTGCCGGATACCAAGTTATTCAATCTCTGTATGCATTAGGCTCAGGTGGACTGTTTGGTGTAGGGCTCGGAAAAAGTATACAAAAAACCCTTTACTTACCAGAACCTCAAAACGACTTTATATTGGCCATAATAGGTGAGGAGCTGGGATTCATTGGAATTGCGCTGGTGGTGGTAGCCTATCTGATTTTAGTTTGGCGAGGCATTCACATAGCCATCAATGCACCAGATTTATTTGGCAGTCTAGTGGCTACAGGGATTACGTCTATGATTGGTGTTCAAGTTATACTTAACATTGCCGTTGTTACATCATCTATGCCTCCAACAGGGGTATCATTACCTATGATTAGCTGGGGCGGCAATTCTTTAGTTATGATGGGGGCAGCCATGGGGATACTGTTAAATATTTCAAAGCATATACCAAATACAAAGTAAATGTCGTAGGAGGCAAAAATGAAAGTGATTATGACAGGTGGAGGTACAGGGGGACATATTTATCCTGCCATCGCCATTGCTGATAAAATAAAAAAAAGAGAGCCTGATGCTGAGATTTTATTTGTAGGAGGACTACGAGGCATGGAGGGCACTTTGGTGCCCAACGCTGGATATACACTAGAAACAGTTAGGGTTAGTGGGTTTAATAGAAAAAATCTATTCAAGAATTTTAAAACATTGTCTGACCTAGGAAGTGGGTTAAAGTCCTCTCTAAAAATCATGGACACCTTCAAACCTGACATAGTCATAGGTACGGGGGGATATGTATGTGGACCTGTGATCCTTGCTGCAAAGATGCGAGGTATAAAAACAGCCATACACGAACAAAATGCATATCCGGGCATTACAAACAAAATTCTCGGAAAATTTGTAGATCAAATATTTCTTGCTTTCAAAGAGAGTGAAAAATTCTTTGAGGGGAAAAAGAAAGTTGTGATCACGGGAAACCCTCTTAGAAAAGGGTTCACCATTGCCGATTCTGAGACTGACAGGAAAAAACTGGGAATTAGAGAGAAAGACTTTATGATTCTCTGTTTTGCCGGAAGTGGTGGTGCGGCAAAGGTCAACGATGCCATGATTGGTGTGATCAGAGAAGTCTGTCAGCTACCAGAAGTAAAGCTACATTTTGCCACGGGGAAAAATTACTATGACAAAGTGATAGATTCCCTAAAGGAAGCAAATGTAGCCGAAAGTGAAAATGTGAAAATCACCGAATATATCAATGACATGACCACCTATATATCGGCAGCCGATATAGTGATTTGCAGGGCGGGTGCCCTTACCATATCCGAGCTTACGGCTTGTGGTAAACCAGCTATTTTAATTCCATCCCCCAATGTAACGGCAAACCATCAGTTTCATAATGCCAAAGTGGTTGAAAGCCAAGGAGGCGCCATTATATTAGAAGAAAAAGACCTTACAGGAGAGAAGCTAGCTTCTGCGGTGATGAAGTTAAAGACGAACAAAGAAGCATTGAACAAAATGGGCAAAGGTAGCCGTAAGTTAGGCGTTACCAATGCTGCTGAGATTATTTATGATGAGATAAAGACATTAAAGTAACACCTTTTACACCGTCAGGCATATTATAAATTAGTGTGCACACTAGTTTTGACCTGCGGAGGTGTTGTTCTTTTGGATAGATACCATATTATTGGTGGAAATAGGCTAGAAGGAGATTGCAGTATAAAAGGCGCCAAGAATGCGCTTTTGCCCATACTTGCAGCAAGCTTGCTGAGTGGAAGAGAAAGTATAATACATAACTGTCCGAAGCTCCGAGATGTAAAGGCGATGCTTACTATCCTAGATGAGCTTGGATGTACAGCAGAGATAAGTGGTGATACCATAATTGTAGACTCTTCAGGGCTGTCATGCCATAGAGTCCATGAGGCTTTGGCAAGCCAGATGAGATCATCTTTATTTTTAATTGGCCCATTGCTTGCCAGATGCAAAAAAGTGAGCATAAGTTATCCAGGAGGATGTCAGATAGGGCTTAGGCCCATTGATATACACCTAAAGGCACTTAGGCAGCTAGGGATTGCCATCGAGGAGAACCATGGATATCTGGACTGTGATGGTAGTAGATTAAAAAGCTGCGCTGTTCAACTGGATTTTCCTAGTGTAGGCGCCACAGAGAACATTATGATGGTGGCGGTCCTTGCCAAAGGAACCACAAAGATACAAAACGCCGCCAAAGAGCCTGAAATACTAGATTTGCAAAACTTTTTAAATCGTATGGGCGCCAAAATCACAGGCGCTGGGACAGAGGAAATTTCTATTGAAGGTGTTGAAAAACTACAAGATGTAGAGTATTCTGTCATGGCAGACAGAATTGTGACAGGCACATTGATGGTAGCAGCTGCTGTGACAGGTGGCGAAATTTCAATAAGGGACGCTGAATCAAAGCATTTAGGACTGGTGAATAGCAAGCTTGTGGAAGCGGGCTGTAAAGTGATAGAAACAGCAAATGAACTTTATATTAAAGCACCAAAACGCTTGCATTCCATTGACATGATCAAAACCCTTCCATATCCAGGATTTCCTACGGATATGCAATCTCAATTTTTGACCATGATGACCATGGCAAAAGGTACTAGCGTCATATGCGAGACTGTTTTTGAGAATAGATTTATGGCAGCAGAGGAACTGACTAAGATGGGTGCTAAGATTGTGGTGGACGGTAGAATGGCTGTAATCAACGGCATTGATAGACTTATGGGCGCCAAAGTGCATGCTAGGGATCTGCGAGGTGGTGCGGCTTTGGTCATAGCAGGCCTTGCAGCAGAGGGCGAGACACAGATTGAAGATATATACCATATTGACAGAGGGTACGAAAATATAGAGAGTAGCCTTGCTAGATTAGGGGCTAACATAGTTAGGATAAAAGACCATGGTGAGAAGCAAAGAGAAGAAAGAAAAGAGAATAATAAGAAAGAGCAAAAGGAGCAAGAAGAGCAAGTATGATTCTGCTGAATTGCGTAAGAAAAATCGACTGAGAAGGCGGCGGACGTTTTTTGGCACACTGTTCACAATCATTTTGTCGGTAGGCATATATTATGTCAGTGGGCTTGATTACTTTAAGGTGGAACATATCACGGTGGAGAACCAAGGGGCTCATTATACCAACGAGCAGATTATATCCATGTCTGAGGCAAAGACAGGTGTCAACATGTTTAGGGTTTTGATAACACCTTGGAAACAAAATCTAGCAAAGGACCCCTATATCAAACATGTGAAAGTGTCAAGAAAATTACCTGACACCATAAAAATCACAATAGAAGAGCGAGTAGAAAAATATGCAGTGGCCGTCAAGGCCAATACGTTGATTATTGACGCGGAGGGTGTTGGTTTGGTATTTGATACCAATTCGCCTTACATCAGAATTGATGGATTGGATTTAGCAGAGCCAGTCTTAGGACAAAAAATAAAAGACAGCAGCAAAGTGAAAAACACAGAAAAGGCGTTAGGATTATTAAAGACATTTGAGGAAAACCAGATACCTGTAGTCAAATTAGCGTTCTCAGAGGTGCTTTTGTCAGTGAGTATTTATGACAAACTCACTTGCAAGGCGGAGTATGATGTGATTATTGAGAATATGGAAAACCTAAAAGAAATACTGGCGGATTTAAAAAGCAAGAATATTGAACGAGGGACTATCAGGTTAGGTAAAGATGACTACTTAGCCTGGAGTCCTAGCATTTAACCATAGAGGGATGAAAAGATGAACAAAGAACAGATGAAAAATCATACACGTAGGATTATAATAGGTGCCCTTGCTATGATCATTGGTCTAGGTATTGTGGTGCAAATAAAAATGACAGGTGGCAATTATTCGGGGGGACTCGTACCCCTTGCCAAAGTACAAGCCCTAGTATCAGAGTTGAATCAAGTGAAAGAGGAGAGAGATGGGGCCACAAAAGAGCTGTTAGAAGTAGAGGCAAAGCTTAAGGCCATAGAATCTGAGCAAGCAACGGAGAGTGACTTAATCAACTCCCTTGTAGCCGACGTTGAAAAGTACAAAATGCTAGCAGGCACATTGGATGTTATAGGTTCTGGGGTTACCATAACCATTAACGACCCAGTGGCAACAACGGAGAATTTTAGTGAGAGCAGTGTGATTATGATGAATTATGAATTGCTGCTAAGTCTAGTAAATAAGCTTAAGGATGCTGGCGCCGAAGCTATATCAATTAACGATCAAAGGATTATATCTATCTCGGAGATTAGCCTAGCGGGGGAGAACGTGAATATCAATGCAAAAGCAACGGCACCGCCCTATGTGATTAAGGCCATTGGAAACCCAGACACCCTAGAGGCGGCTATCTCTATACGATTTGGTATTGTAGAAAAAATGAAAACCACATATGATTTAAAGGTTGAGATTGAAAAAGGACAAGAGGTGCTAATCCCTAGATACTCTAAAGCCGTTCAATTTAGGTATGCTAACCCTGTGACAATAGAAAGTGGGCTATGATCATGGAGGGAGAGAAAAAAAAGAGAATTAAAATTTTAGCTTTTTTTCTTTTTAGCATAGTCATCGGCACTGCTGTCAGCGCTGTGGCTAAAAATACGGACACGCCCCACCTGTTCGTGTCAGGGAAATCAATGGTGGATTATCAAACCTCCATCGATGCTGAAAAAGAAAATATTAGGAGCATACGCATACTTACGGCTGAGACAACCAAGACACTAAGTGAAGAATCAAACGCAGATGCCCAGGATTATGAAAAGGCTACAGAGCAGCGACTCAAAGACGAGTTATACCAACTCAAAATGGCCACTGGTGCTGTGGATGTCAAAGGACAGGGGGTAGAAATCACCCTAGATGATGGCGTTAGAAAACTTGCCCAAGGAGAGGATCCCAACAACGTATTGGTGCATGACATTGATTTGCTCAATATCATCAATGACCTAAAAATCGCAGGTGCTGAAGCCCTCAGTCTCAATGGACAGCGGATTACAAATACCACAGAGATTTCCTGCTCGGGCTACACAGTTAAGGTCAATGAGGTTTTCATCGCCAGACCCTTTATTATTAAAGCCATTGGTGATGCCAAGACCTTGAAAGCAACCTTGACAGCCCCGGGGCAATACGGTGATTTGTTAAAAGCGTGGGGACTGATATTTAGGGTAAAGGAGCAAAAGGAAATTGTGATTGCCAAATATGATGGCAATCAAAGTTACAAATACATGGAGAGTGTGAAAGAAGGTGACATAGAATGATACCAGCAGTTATGGCAGGGCTGACAATCGGTGTAGTACTTGGTTTAATTTTCGATATTTCGTATCCGATGCAATATTCGTTTTATATTACAGTAGGGCTACTGGCGGCAATGGACTCTTTGCTAGGTGCTGTTAGAACCAGCATGGAAGGCAAATACAATATGGCAATTTTTATTTCAGGATTTGTGGTAAATGCATTATTAGCAGGGCTATTAGCATATTTAGGGGACAAGCTTGGTGTGCCATTGTACTACGCCGCAATTTTCGTTTTTGGAGGAAGATTATTTCAAAATTTAGCTGTGATTAGAAGAATATTAGTGAGCAAATATTTCTTAAAAAAAGAATAAAACTATGTGCATTTTCCAGTTTTTTATGTTATAATCGAATAGAATGATTTTGATAATTAGGTAACGGGAGGTTACTGATATATGTTGCATTTTGAGAGCAAGGAACAGGGGAGCGCTGTAATAAAAGTTGTAGGCGTTGGCGGAGGCGGTAATAACGCAGTCAACCGCATGATTGAAGCGCAGCTTAGCGGCGTGGATTTCATGGCCTTAAATACAGACAAGCAAGCCTTGAATAAATCTCTAGCACCGACCAAGCTCCAATTAGGGGATAAAATCACAAAAGGATTGGGTGCAGGAGCAAATCCTGAAGTGGGTGAAAAAGCCGCTGAGGAGTCTTACGACGAAATAATGAAATTGTTAGCTGGTGCAGACATGGTGTTTGTTACAGCTGGCATGGGTGGAGGTACTGGAACAGGTGCCGCACCAGTGGTTGCTAGAGCAGCCAAAGAACAGGGAATATTGACTGTAGCAGTGGTGACTAAACCATTTACTTTTGAAGGCAGCAAAAGAAGATTCTTCGCTGAAGAGGGTATTAACGAGTTAAAGAAAAGTGTTGATTCTATCGTGATAGTGCCTAATGACAAATTACTTACTATAGCGGACAAGACTTTGACAATGCTAGAAGCCTTTGGCATGGCAGATGATATATTAAAACTAGGTGTACAAGGTATTTCAGACCTTATCGCTGAACCAGGATTTATCAACCTTGACTTTGCTGACGTAAGCACAGTGATGAAAGACAAAGGCGTTGCCCATATGGGTGTTGGGGTAGGCAAAGGAGACAATCGTGTGGCTGAGGCTGTTAAGAGTGCGCTGGAGAGTCCTCTTTTAGAGACACGTATAGATGGCGCAGGCTCGATCCTTTACAACGTAGCTGGCGGATATGATATTACCATGCTTGAAATCAATGAAGTTTCTGATATTATTAGCAAAGCCGCTAACCCTGATGCATTGATAGTGCTTGGAACTACAGTGAGAGAAGATTTGAAAGATGAGATTAGGGTTACCATTGTAGCCACTGGTTTTGAAGGAGAAAAAGCCTCCAAAGATATTTTTGCCAATGTAAGGGCACGTGAGGAACAAGCGAAGAAGGCTAGAGACGCCATGCCGTCTATTTCTTTTGGAACAAAGACCGAGGCGCCTAGCGAAAGGCCTCCATTTACAGCAAATAATACATATGACGAAGACGACGGCCCTAAAGGGCTTGGCCGATATGATTTCGACATACCGCCTTTCCTGAAAAAGTAAATTTAAAGCCGGCTATGCCGGCTTTCGTATATGTGACGAGGATTAGATGAAACTGATTTCTTCCAAGGACAACAGTATAATAAAAACCGCAAAACAGTTGCAACAGAAAAAGTTTAGAGATAAGACTGGGACTTTCTTGATAGAGGGATACCACTTACTAGAAGAAGCTTTGAAAAGTCGCATGCTGTTTGATTTTGTTGTATTTTCAGAGGAGGTTCTAGACAAAACCGAAGCAAGGGCATTGGTGGCGTTACTAGAAGAGAACCATATAGATTGTTATAAAATGCCTGACCAGATTTTTCAAACGTTAGTGGAAACAGAATCACCACAAGGGGTGGTGGGAGCAGTCCACAAACCTAAATGGGATGAGAGAGCAGTATTACATAAGCCAGAGGGAAATATATTGGTTTTAGATCGATTGCAAGACCCAGGCAATGTTGGTACCATGATCAGGACAGCGGAGGCAGCAGGATATAGAGCCATACTAGCCATGAAGGGCACAGTGGATATATATGGCAGCAAAGTGATAAGGTCGGCCATGGGTTCGCTGTTTAGAATGCCTGTACTTTATTGTGATAGCCCTACAGTGGCCTTAGAAAAGCTGGAAAAAGCTGGGAAGAGCACTGTTTGTACCACACTAGATACAGGCGTATATTACCATCAAATCTCCCTGAGCAAGAATGTTGCTATTATCATCGGAAATGAAGGCAGTGGCATATGCCATGAGTTTAAAGCAGGTGCAACACACAAAGTGAAAATACCAATGCAAGGTGAGATAGAATCTTTGAATGCTGCTATGGCAGCAGGAATACTGATGTATGAGGGCGTAAGAGGCCAAGAGTCAGAGCACAACCATAAATTAATAGATAGGAGATAGCCATGCAAAACCAATTAAAACAGATATTAGATAGTGCTAAAGAGCAAATAGCCCGAATCACATCTCTAGAAGAGGCTGAGAAGATTAGAATAGATTTTTTAGGCAAAAAGGGGAGTTTGACAGAGGTTCTAAAATCCATGGGGAAGCTTTCCAATGAAGAAAGGCCCTTGATGGGAAAATTGGCCAATGAAATCAGAGCCGAAATAGAAGAAAACTTAGAAAAATCATTTACAGCCCTAAAAGACACAGTGAAGGCGGCCAAGTTAAAAACAGAAAAAATTGACGTTACCATTCCAGGAACAAAGAGAGAGCTAGGGGCAAAACACCCTATACCACTGACCATTGATCAAATATCTAGAATATTCATGAACATGGGATATAGCGTAGTAGAAGGACCAGAAGTAGATCTTGTATTCAACAACTTCGATGCGCTAAATGCGGCACCAAATCACCCATCAAGGGATTTGACAGATACGTTTTACATAGATGAAAAGACACTTCTTAGAACACAAACTTCTCCCGTACAAGTTCGCACATTAATGTCCCAAGAGCCACCGCTAAAGGTCATAGCACCGGGCAGATGTTTTCGTCGTGACGAGCTTGATGCAACACATTCCCCTATGTTCCATCAAATAGAAGGACTAGTGGTAGGTGAGGGCATTACCATGGCGGACCTAAAAGGAACATTGGATACCTTCGCAAAAGAATTGTTTGGACCTACGGTCAAAACCAAGTTCAGACCTCACTTTTTCCCTTTCACTGAGCCAAGTGCTGAAGTAGACGTGACTTGCTTTAAATGCGGCGGAGAAGGTTGCAGAGTATGTAAAGGCAGCGGCTGGATTGAGATTCTAGGATGCGGCATGGTTCACCCAAATGTACTTAAAGTAGGCGGAATCGACACAGAAAAATACTCAGGATTTGCCTTTGGCATGGGCGTAGAGAGAATCGCCATGTTAAAATACGAAATCGATGATATACGCCTAATGTATGAAAATGATATGAGATTTGTCAGTCAGTTTAAATAGGAGGGAATTATGTTAGTACCAGTAAAATGGCTAAAAGAATATGCAGATATCAATTTGGATATCAACGAGTTTGCAGACAAGATGATCCTGTCTGGCTCTAATATAGAGACTGTGGAAGAGCTGGTTAAGGGCTTTTCCAAAATCGTAGTAGGTAAAATCGTCAAGCTAGAAAAACATCCAGAGGCAGACAAACTACAGATTTGTCAAATCGATATAGGTAGTGAAGTGATTCAGATTATCACAGGGGCGCAAAATGTATTTGAAGGAGCCTATATACCGACTATTTTAGACGGAGGCATACTACCTGATGGCACAAAGATAAAAAGCGGAAAACTTAGAGGATTAGAGTCTAATGGTATGCTTTGCTCTGCCAAAGAGTTAGGTTTCGTGGACAAGGTAATACCTACTTCGCACAGAGACGGCATTATGATTTTAGAAGAAGGGCTTACATTAGGACAAGACATTCTAGAAGCTATGGATTTGAAGGACGAAGAGGTTATCGAATTTGAGATTACGCCAAACAGATCAGATTGCCTATCTATCATTGGCATGGCTCGTGAGACGGCGGCGGTATTCCCTCAGAAGATTAGGTACCCAGAGACTGATTGCAAGAATGAAACTGGAGATATTAATGATTATATCTCTGTAGAGGTTAAAAGCCCATATTGCAAGCGTTATGTAGCAAGGGCTGTGAAGGATATTAAAATAAAACCATCTCCTTGGTGGTTGCAAAAGAGACTTATAGCAGCAGGGGTTAGGCCGATTAATAACATTGTAGATGCCACCAACTATGTGATGCTTGAATATGGTCAACCGTTACACGCATTTGATGCAAAGAATGTTTCCGGTAACAAAATTATTGTAGACATTGCCAACGAAGGGCAGATGTTTACCACATTAGATAGTTCAGAACGTACCCTTACAAAAGATATGCTCCTCATCAATGATGGTGCAAAAGCAGTTGCATTAGCAGGGGTAATGGGTGGGCTAAACTCTGAGATTCAATCAGACACGCAGACAATCATCATAGAGTCAGCCAATTTTGATGCAGACAACGTAAGAGCTACTTCCAAAAAGCTTGGACTGCGAACAGAGGCCTCTTCTCGTTATGAAAAGGGCGTAGATCCTAATCTATGCAAGGCAGCAGCAGACAGAGCGTGCTACCTAATAGAACTACTAGGTGGTGGGACTGTTATAAAAGGTGCTGTAGACATATACCCATCAGCATTTGCCATGGAGCCAATTGAAGTGAGAACAGCTAGAGTAAATGCACTGCTGGGCATTATTTTAACACCAGCTGAAGTAGCTGACATGTTCACAAGACTTGAGATTCAAGCAGAAGTGAAAGGGGATATTGTCCTAGCTACGCCACCAACTGTCCGCCCAGACTTACAAAAAGAAATAGACATGGTTGAAGAAGTAGCAAGAATATATGGATATGACAATTTGCCAACAACCCTTCCTAAATCAGAGGTTAAAGGCGGTAAAACCGCAAATAGAATATTGGAAGATACGGCCGCAGATACATTAATAGCCTTGGGTTATAGCGGCATAGAGACATACTCCTTTGTGAGTCCAAAGGGTGTGGATTTGATCAATAGCAAAGAGGCAGGACTGCGAAAGTTCGTGAAGCTAATCAATCCCCTTGGAGAAGAGAATAGCGTTATGAGAACCACGCTGATTCCGGGTATGATGGAGGTTTTGTCTCGTAATACCAACAGGAATATTCCAGAGGTAAGAGTCTTTGAGCTGGGAACTGTTTTTTATGATTTAGGCAAGAATCAAGCAGGAGAAAATTTACCAACAGAAGTAAAGAATCTTCTCGTTGGAACCTATGGACCTAAGGAAGACTTTTATGCTATCAAAGGCGTTGTAGTGGAGATGTTGAAAAAAATAGGCGTTAAGGAATTGTCTTTTGTACCAGAATCAAGCAACGAAACGTTCCACCCAGGCAGATGTGCCAATATATTTGCAGGGGAGAAAAAAATAGGTGTCATGGGTGAAATACACCCCAATGTAGCGGAGAACTATGACATGAGAGATAGGGTGAATCTCTGCGCACTTGATTTTAGCCTTCTGTGCAGTATATCAGATACGGAGAAAATCTACGAGCAGATTCCAAAATTCCCTGCTATGACTAGAGATATTGCTCTTCTAGTAAAAGAAGAGATTACAGTAGGCGAGATGGAAAACCTTATCAAAACCAACGGCAAAGAGTTCTTAGAGGACATTGCTCTATTTGATAT
Source organism: Anaerovoracaceae bacterium (assembly GCA_031553975.1). Classification (GTDB taxonomy): domain Bacteria; phylum Bacillota; class Clostridia; order Peptostreptococcales; family Anaerovoracaceae; genus JAVBKP01. Next base: position 12,638 of record JAVBKP010000104.1, read on the forward strand.
TTATAGAGGAAAACAAGTGAAAGAAGGCTATAAGAGCGTAGCGTTTTCTCTGAGATACAGGGACAAGGAAAAGACCCTTACTGAAGAAGCAGTGAGTAAGGTGCATTCTAAGGTTTTAAGTGCATTAAAAGAACAGCTTGATGCTGATTTAAGAGATATGTAGGAGGCGAGCATGGATAGTAAAATTGACGTAAAAATCTTTGGGCAAATCTATACTGTGGCTGGAGGCGATTCGGCAGATTATATTCTAAAAATCGCGGGCTATGTGGATAAAAAGATGAAAGAGATAGGCAATGCGCTAAATACTAGCTCTATGCCCGATCTATCTGTGCTAGCGGCTCTCAATATTGCAGATGATTATTATAAAGTTTTAGATGGCATTGTATCTAATGACCAAGAAGTGAACAAACTAAAAGCAGATGTCGATAATTATGCCAAACTCTGGGAAGAGGCTAAAAATGGTTTTTCCCAACTAAAAATCGACTCACAGAGTGCGTTCATCAAACAAGAGGCAATGGAAGGCACCATCAGAGAGCAGGATGCGGAGATTGTATTGCTAAAAGGCAAGATAGAAGGTCTTGAAATAGAAAAAGAAGCCCTTACCACAAAACTCGAGAGTACCAAAGAAAAGTTAGACAAAAATGTATCTAGCCAAAAGGATTCCTCTGGAGAGATGAAAGAGCTAATGGAGAAGACAAAGGAATTAGAAACCAACTTCTTTGATGTTCAAATGGAAAATATTCAGCTAAAGAGCGAGTTGGAAAAATTTAAAAAAAATGTAGTAGAATGGTAAAGCGTTAAAAAAGAGGGAGACCGGCTTTGCGCTGGAAAATTTTCGTCAGATGAATGATAAAGCGTTTAGGGTATTAGAATACGGCAAGATTGTACGCCTCCTTGAAGAGGAGGCGTCTTCTGTTATGGCAAAGGAACAGCTGTCAAAGCTAGTTCCATTTTGTGTTGCCTTTGACATCGAAAATGCACAGAACGAAACAGCAGAAGCTGTCCACGTGATCACCCGAAAAGGGTCTCTGTCACTGGGCAGTTTTTATGATATCAAGGGAAATGTCGTCTTAGCTGATAAAGGTGCTGTATTGACGCCAAAAGCACTACTGGAGATCATGTACAACCTGTATAGTGGGCGAAAAGCTGCTACATTCTTAAAGACAGACTTATTTGACTTGGTCATACTAGATGAACTAGCAGGGCTTATTACAGTTCATAAGAACGTAGAAGAAGAAATTGACAGATGTATTGTATCAGAGGAGGAAATAGCAGATCATGCTAGCCCAGCCCTAAGAGATATTCGTAGAAATATCGCCCGTCATGGAGATGCTGTCAGAGCCAAGCTAAATAGCATATTGGCTTCAGACGGTAACAGAACCATGCTACAAGACACCTTGTTCACCATGAGGCAGGGCAGATATGTAATACCAGTTAAATTAGAATACAAGGCTAAATTCCCAGGGATTGTGCACGATCAATCCTCTACGGGAGCCACGCTTTTCATAGAGCCACAGTC
>JAVBKP010000125.1:0-2878 GCA_031553975.1 Anaerovoracaceae bacterium
GGTTCGTTCAATGCTTTTAAAAGGCATTCCTCAAGAAATACAAAGACACTTAAAATAGCACCTCCTTCTATATTAAAAGAGAAGTCGATTACTAATCAAGCGAATCAACAAAGGCTCATGCAGTTGCGTCAGTGCGAAACTTCGTCACGCAATATAATCAGCAGGGACTCCCGCTCATCGACGGACTTGTGGAAAATGAGTTTACAGTATTCGGGTCTTGATTCTTAATTAAACCTACTTGGATTATTTACAAAGGGCTTTCTAGCGGCAGAAAGCCCTTTGTTGTTTGCCATTTGGGATACCGAAAATACAATTACAATTTATTTATTATTTTTTTGAAAATAATAGTTGACTCAGTCAATTATATGTTGTATACTATGGTTGACTTAATCAACTACAAGCAAAGGGGGGATACTTGTTATAAATAAACTAGGAAGAAACTTCGGCATATTGAACCGAAAATTCCAAGCTTATATTAGCATGGCTTTTAAAGATTCTGACATCAGCTATTCAGAATTAATTTTTTTGGCAACGCTTTCTGAAAATGAAGGAATTAATCAAGAAGGTCTTTCGGCAATGTTATTCGTTGATAAAGCGGCTACTGCAAGGTCGATAAAGTTACTTGAGGCAAAGGAGCTTTTAATACGAATAGCGTCAAAAGAAGATAAAAGAGCTAAAAGCTTATACTTAACCGACAAAGGAAGAGAATGCAATAAAAATTTTGATGTTTGTGTAAGGGAGTGGGAAGATTTTATCACCGAAGGTCTTTGTAAGGAAGATGTAGATATCATAATGAATGGAACTAAATTTATGGGTGAAAGAGCCGCAATGTTGCTTTCTCTCAATTATGCTAATGTAAAAGATAACATTCTATAGATTTTTCAAATAAAATGCAAATAGAGGAGATTTTACTGTGATTAAAGATTCAAAAATTACTGATAAAGAAATACTTAGCGTTAACGTAAATGGCGTTGATTTCTATTGCGAAAAACGTGGCCAAGGGCCAGCCATTCTTTTGGTTCCAGATGGGTGCAACGACTGTGAACCATATGATAATTTATCAAAATTACTGTCCGATGAATTCACTGTGCTAAACTTTGATATGAGAGGAACAACAAGGTCAGTAGACTCAAATCCTCAAAGGTTGACGGCCAAAATGTTGGGCGATGATTTGGCGGGGCTTATTGAAGCACTGGACCTAGGACCAGCTTCAGTTTATGGGTGCAGTTCGGGTGGGCAGGCTACCTTAGCACTTGGAAAGTATCACCCAAACTTAGTCAGAAACTTAATGGTTCACGAAGCAGCATTGCAAGCAGATGTACCTCGCGAAAATGCTGGCTTTAGTTTCTTTCAAAATAATGCCGCTTTCGAACCCGTTTTCAAAGGCCCTGTAAGCGTGGGAGAGATTTGGGCAGTTGGAAATTACGAAAAGGCTATGTTATTAAGCCCAGAATGCCGTAAAAGAATTGCTGAAAGCAGAGATTTTTGGATGAAGTGCTATGTAGGTTCCGTAGACATGTCTTCTTATAGTAAGGAAGACTTTGAAGTCATGCCACCTACATCCTTTACAGTTGGAACATGGACCCCCTCTTGGCTGGTGTATGCCAATATAGAAACTGCGAAACGCGGAAACTGCCCAGTAAAATGGTTAAATTGCGCACACCATGCTGAAAGAGTTTGCGCTGAAGAGCTTTCAGAACATATTCGCAGCACCTGCAAAAAATATCTATAGGATTCATTTTGCCAGTGCTTCGCACTTTTAGTACCTAAATAATATAAAGACAGGGGTAATTTATTATGTTTTTAAAAAAGCCTATTCCAAATACACCAGAAAGTCTAATTGACAAAGCCAATATTATTGAACTAATTGAATTTGAACGTTTTTGCAGAGACAACGCACAATGGGAAGAGATGAAAAAATGTTTTGCTGAGGATTCAACAGTAACCATATCTTGGTTTCAAGGTACGGGCTGGGGATTCGTTGATGCCTCTAGCAAAATGAGTTCTTATGCGCCACATAAATTAAATAACACTTTAGTATGGATAAATAAAAATAAAGCTGTTGCGATTACACTTGCAACCATTCAATGTCGTGTTGATATGAACGGTCACCCCGTAGAATTACAGTCAGATGTTAAACTTATATATCGCACCAAAAAAATAGAAGGCATTTGGCAGATTGTATCCTTTTCCAGCATATATGAAAAAGATTCACTCGTCCCAGTTTATCCCAGCAATGATATCGTAGTCCCAGTAGAAGAAATAGCTAAATTTAGAACCAGCTATGCAAATCTTTCCTATAGCTTTACACTTCAAGGGTATAAAGTTGACCAAAGACTCGCAGGTATCGATATGCCTGAAACAGTAAATAATCTTTATAATGCTGCTGAAAATTGGTTAAATAGCGACGAAATGAATTAGGGATTGCAATATAGAACAGGAGCCATGTATCTTTGGCTCCTGTTTTCCTTCCACCAGTTTTATGGCAAATTTTACTTACGTGGTTCCTGTCTTCGCCACAGTAGCTCTCGGAATTATACTTATCGGCCGCAGAAAAATAGGATAAACAAGTTGCTTTTGACTATAAATTTATAATAGACACAAGCATACCAACACAGCTAAAAGTATTCAATGTCATGTGAACCATCATACCAATGCGAATATTTTTCTTATACCACACAGCACATATGTATGGCGTGATTGCCAAAATGCGCGTTATATTTTCCCAAGGCGAGAAAAAGTGATAAAGTGAAAACAAAGCTGCAGTCGTGAGAGGTGCAAATTTACCCAAACATTTCATGCGAGGTAGTAGAAAGCCTCTAAAATATAGTTCCTCGGTAAATGGTCCTAGTAATCCATTAAAAATGAAATTGAGTCC
>JAVBKP010000090.1:0-15730 GCA_031553975.1 Anaerovoracaceae bacterium
CCTCAGGGTATTGGTATTTTGGATTTGCCTCTAAGGTATTAGATCCCATCATTGACCAGAATTCACAGCAATGGGAAAAAAATCAGTTAAAAACAAAATATTACAATTCAGAATTGCATCAGGGGGCCTTTGCGCTACCAACCTATGTAAAAGAAATTTTAGCATCAGTATAGTATGTTTGGAGGTGAGAGGGTATGAAAAAGAAAAAACGGATTGCCGTAATCAGTCTTTTGATTTTGGTTTTATCTTTCACAGGATGTCTTAATGCAGAATCAGCCCAAGGAGAAAATGGCGAGTTCATGCAAAACTATCGGGTAAGCTTATATTACGCCAATAGCGAGTATGTGAAAAATGCAGATGAAAATTTGCCTAAAATGAATCAGCCATTGATGGTAAAAATCAAGAGTACCCCAACCAATATCTATCAAGATGTAATAAGTTATTTAAAACAAGCGCCTAATGATTCCAATGCCGTAACTTTTATACCAGAAGACCTTGTGGTTAACAGCATAGTGGTAGCAGACGGAACGGCCACGGTAGATATCAGCAGCAAAGATCTAAACGGTGGCTCTATGCAAGAAACCTTTTTCATTGGTCAAATTGTCAATAGCCTATTACAATCTTTTGGCGAGATAGACAGGGTACAATTCCTGGTGGATGGACAAATCCCAGAGACCCTCATGGGACATATTATGGCCCAAGACCCCTTTACTTGGCAAGACTAGTAATAGAAAGTTTTACATATAGGAACAAAGTACCAAGGTGCAGTAGCTCTACCAGCCCATAGACAATGAGAAAAAACATTTCAAAATGTTGCACATTATTCCCTGAGGTAGTAATACTTAGAGGATAATACGTAGGATATAACAGCACATCAAATACGGCTGTTCCCAGAGAAAATATAACAATAATCATAGCAAGTGATAATAGACAAACGGCAGGAAGTATGCCGTTTTTTATTGCTTTAAACCAACTGCGTTCTCTGTCATAAAATGTCAATATATTAATAAATATCATACCCTTTATGAAAAAAGCAACCACAAAGAACAGCACGCTATACTTAAATGAATCAGGCTTAAAAATCAAAATATCCACAGCATACAAAGGGTTGATAGAAGGCAAAGGTGCCATCATTAGACATAGGGATAGCAGTAAGATTATGGGAATGATGATTTTGCTATAAATACCGAAAGTTTCTATGCTGTGAGACGCAAACCAAAGGCTGAATATCATGAGTAACCCACCGGTTAGCAACTGAGGCGAAGTAGGTAAGATACAGGCAGATATGAAGCTTGCTATTAAAAAAATGTATAACACGCCAAGGCACAGTGATAGACCAGCCAATACAATCTTCACCAGCTTTGAAGCCAAAAGCTTAGTGGCAAATTTTCCGTACAGATACAAAAGAGGAAGTGCTAAAATACCACCTATGGGTAGGGTTAGGAAGATAGAGTGACCAGCCACGTTGAGGTTGCCTAAAAATAACCAGCCAGATATAAAATATATTATTGACCAACAAGTGATTTGTCTTGTGGTTAAGGCTAAATTCATTAGATGCCTCCTCCTATATTCTCAGAGTTCGTAATGCTGCTCTCCACCAGAATATTTGTGTCTAGACTTACAAAACCTGCCTTATTCCAGCCTTCTAACTTGTCCAGCCAAAGTTTAGGTGTTCGCTGCTTTATGCGGGCACCAAACCCAAACATATCGGAATTACAGTCTTTTGCTTTGTGGATTAAAGAGTTGCAATTGGATGTTATATACGAGTTCATCAGCGCTTCTATTGCCTCCTTTTGCTCGGGCATATTCATATTAAGAGGTAAAGTAGACCAAGAAATCACGCCATTTATCTTTATCTGTGAGTCAAGGCCTAAGCCCAAGGACTGATCGCTTGCCTTAAATCGTGTATGGGTATTCTTGATTTGAATACCAACACTTTGCTTCCCGTTCTCATCAAGTATGAACCCACCATTTTCGCCTACGTCAAATCGTATTGAAAAACTTGGGTTTTCTGATTGGTTTCTTAGTAATAGTAGGAACATGGTTTCGTCTATATCAAGTGTTCCAACCATCTTGTCATCGCTAAAGATAGCACTACCAGAGAGTACCGCCTGATGCTTTCCGTTTACAATTTTAACAGATATAAGAGGGATGACTAAATCGATGCCGTTAATTTTGATTGAATTTATAGCATCATTGGATTGAGCGATCACAGCAGCACCTAGCTTAGCTGAGCTTTGCACATTCTTGCTAATGTCAAAAGACTTAACATTGGTGGACTGGGTCTCTAAATCCAGCACTCTTTCCGCGCTGTCAAGATCAGAAATAACAATATTTCCAGCATATTTTGCACTATAATTCCTGACCACCATATCAAGAACAGGAGTAATGCCTTCAGATTTAGCCAATTCCTTATCTATGATAGTCAGTTTGGCATGAGGCCAGTAGGTCTCTTTATTATCGGCTAAAGTACAGGCTGATACAGCAGCACCAACAGAATAGCCAGTCCCTTTTATACGAATAGACGCAGGACTTTTGTCAGCATCACCAGAGTTTAAAATCTCAGCTGCAATCGAATATGATTTTTCCTTATCAATTTGGTTTTTATCAACAGCCACGCCGGATACTATAGTGAGGTTATCAATTTCTCGCTGACCAGTACACCCAGATAACGGAATCATTAAGAGCATAATCACAAGTAGAGAAAATAGTTTTCCAACCGAGGAGTTCTGCCTTTTTTTATTCTTAGGCGACAGCCTGTTGGGCCTATACTTCATGAATTTCCAGTTGCTCCGCATAAAGGTATCTTGAAGGGCTTCACCCAAAGTGGCGGTCATAGAAGACATATAAGGAATACCAAAACATCGAATGCTACAAAGATGGAAAATCACGGCGGCCACCCCAACGAAAACCCCAAATAGCCCAGATAAAGAGGCCATACCTACAAGACCAAATCGTATTAACATAATAGGACCACTGAGATAGGGAATCATTAGACCAGTTATGCCAGTAAGTGCTACGATAATGACAATAGGGACACTGACAAATTTGGCAGAAACAGCCGCTTGCCCTAGAACTAAGCCTCCCACAATGGACAGGGATTGCCCAATATTAGAGGGTATTTTTGTGCCCCCCTCCCGAATTAGTTCAAAGACTATGAGTAAGACCACCATTTCGATGGTAGTAGGAAAGGGCAGACCATCCCTAGACTGAGAAATATTGACCAGTACTTTAGTAGGCATCAGTTCTTGGTGAAACGTAATCAGTGATAAATAGATGGCGGGCAAGGTGGTAGTGATTAAAAACCCAATGAACCTTAATATTCTACCAAAAGTAGCAAAATAAAAGTTAAGGTAATAATCGTCTAAGCTCTGAAAATTCTCTAAAAACAAATGAGGTACAATCAAAGCCACAGGGGTACCGTCTATAATGACTGCAATCCTACCCTCTAATATTTTGCCAGCCACAGTATCGGGACGTTCAGTACTACCAGTGACTTTAAAGGGAGAAAACACTGTCTTCTGGACAAGTTCAGCCACATAGTTAGCACTGAGGACCGCATCGATGTCTATTTTATCAATCCGTCTTTCAAGCTCAGCCACTAGTTTAGGGTCTGCCACACCATTAATATAGCACATACATGCATTGGTATTGGTTTGCTTTCCGAATTTTACGAACTTGTATTTCAGGTTTTGACTACAAACTTTTCTGCGCAGAAGCCCTAGGTTGATAATAATATTTTCGTTAAAACCTTCCCTTGGGCCACGCATGACCTTCTCACCATCAGGCTCCGAAATCCCCCTCATTTGCCAGCCTTTGACAGGAATAACAATACCTCTGTCATGACCCTCTACGAATAGTATCACATCACCAAATAGCAGACTGTCTATCATGACTGAGAGGTCAGTTTGAAAAGAAATATCACTGCAAAGAATCACTTGTTCAGATAAAATATCCAGAAGATCATCTTCGTTTCCTCGGATTCGCTCATTCTCTATGATTGGTTGTATGATGTGCTGATTGATAAACGTGCTATTGGTCATGCCATCCACGAATAACAGGCAACAAGCAACCCGTTCATGCTTTTGATTTTCAAATTTTCTAATCTTTATGGTTCTGTCCTCTGAGAACATTGAAGTCAGCAGATTGATGTTGTCAGACAGAACATTTGATATACGCAAATTATTTTCCATGAAACTATTATTAACTTTTAAGAGAGTTTTAATACTTTTTAAATGGATTTTAATCTAATTATTTTGTATAATCAATATATGTTTGGATATATAGTGCCGGAAAAACCGGAATTAAAAATGCGAGAATACGAAATATATAGGGGCTACTATTGCGGTATATGCAAAGCCATAGGCAAAAGACATGGACAGATTTTGCGTATGACGTTGAATTATGATTCCGTGTTGCTGGCTATGGTCATTGATGGACTGCTAGATGAAAAACTGGCAGCCAAGGCAGAAAGATGTATTGCCCACCCAGTGCAAAAACGCCTAGTGATCAAAGAGAACCAAGGGATTGACTATGCCTCAGACCTTCATATAATCTTGGCATATTATAAGCTACAAGACGATTTTCAAGACGACAGGAGTATGAAGGCATTATTTGGCATGGCCTTATTGAATAGGTCCGTGAAAAAACTAATGAAAAAGTATGAAAAACCATGTATAATCATAAAGGACACCCTGACAGAGTTGACAGCCTTAGAAAAACAAAAAAGTGACTCTTTGGATATGGTATCAGAGCAGTTTGCTTTGCTGATGGAAGCTGTTTTTTCTGGTTATGAACTAGGAGAAGATACGAAGCGAATCAAAGAGTTTGGATTTCATCTAGGCAAATGGATTTATACAGTAGATGCCTATGACGACTTAGAGGAAGATAAAAATAGTGGCAGTTACAATCCGTTTTTAGTGAACAATACAGAGACTATAGGGGCAAAGCAAAGGGCTGAATTCAGCCTGATGTATCATTTAGGCAGGATGTCTGAAATACTGAATGAGTTAAAATTAGTTAAAAATAGAGAAATTATAGAGAATATTCTTTACCTAGGTATGTTAAAAAAGACCCATCAGGTATTGGGAGTAGATATAGTAAAAGAGGGAGAAGAAAAACAAGATGAATCCATATGAAATATTAGGGCTCAAAGAAGGGGCCAGCCAAGAAGAAATCAAAAATGCGTATAGAGAGCAGGTAAAAAAGTATCACCCTGACAAATTCAATGACAATCCGCTACAAGACCTAGCAGAAGAAAAACTAAGAGAGATAAATGAAGCCTATGAGACGCTGACAAAAAATCCGGGTTTTAAAGCCGGAAAAAGTAGTGCAAACCCAGGGCATGCTGGCGCGGGGATGAATGCAGAGTGGTACTACCAAGAAGGTGTTAAAGCCTACCAAAGAGGTAAGGTAGATGAGGCTTTTAGATATGTACAAACAGCCTGTTCTATGGAGCCAAATAACCTTATGTACCGTCAGACACTAAGTCAGATGAGTGTGCGAGGTCAGCAATTCACTGGAGGGGCATATAATAGAGGCTATGGTAATAATAATGATATGTGCCAAATATGCGGAACGCTTTGGTGTATGGATAGCTGCTGTGAGTGTTGCGGTGGGGATATTCTAAGCTGTTGCTAGGAGAAATGCTATGAACAAAACTAGAAATATAGCATTGAGCGGGGTTTTACTTGCGCTTTCTGTTATTACGTTATATGCTGAGACAATCTTTCCTACAGGAAGATTGTCTTTGTACGCAATAAGCTCATTTTTGGTGGCTATCGTGGTACTAGAAAGTGGTATTAAGGCAGGATGGGTCTTTTATATAGCCTCCTTGCTTCTTTCCGCAATCCTCATACCAGATAAGCTGGCATTGGTGCCCTATGGACTGTTTTTCGGCGTTTACGCCATGATCAAATACTATGTTGAACGGATGGACAAGAAGCCAGTGGAAATTGTCTTAAAGTTGATTTTTTTTAATCTTTCCTTTGGGCTGGCATACATATTGGCGAAAGAGGTGTTACTGGCGGCCGTGAATATCCCAGCGTTATCCATGGTGATTGTACTAGCAGTCTTGCAAATCATATTCTTGGTGTACGATTATGCGTTCAGTATCGTTATTAATTATTACAGAAAAAGATTTTTAAGGAGATAAATATGAAAAGTGAAGAATTGCTTAGAATATTTGACATAGAGGAACTTGAAGAATTCAAAGACTTTGAACAGTTTGCTATCTTGATGGAAGATGTTGAGAATATAGATGAAGACGTGTTTTATGAGGTGTTAGATGGTGTTGAGCCGTTGGTGATAGCGGATATGATGGAAAGCTATTTTGAAGACATCAAACAAGGTGTGCCCGACGAAAGCATGGAGATATATGGGGCTATTATGACAGCGAGTAGTAGCTTTCAAAATCGTGTAAAACAAGCTGAGACCCATTCGGATAAAATGACATTCGTAGACGAACTCTATAGGTTCCGTCAATGGTACACAGAAGAAGGCATGGTTCACTGCAAGGACCTAGCCATAGGAGAAGAGACAGATATTAGCGTTTGCGAAGCCTTGATGCACCACCGTGTGGAAAAACTAAGCGAGGGCAAATTTGAGTATGATTTTTCTCCATGTGATGAGTTTGTCACCGAGGAATATTTAGTAGATGAATATATAGATGAAGATGAAGAAGATGTCTATGACGAAGAAGACGAGTATACGGAAGGGTTAATCAATAGGGACAACCCTGCCATAGATGGAGAAGATTACGAAGCAGAGGACGAAGAAAACGAGGAAGACTATGAATAAAAAGGAATTTTCAGAGTTGGTTAGCAATGCAGCAAATATGACACCGCGAAAACTAGGGAAAATATTGTCTGAAATACCCAATCTAGAAAAGATGTCACAGAGCTATTTTAGCGACCTCATGTATGTGGTGTGTAATCACGAGCCACAGATTATATTTGAAATAGAGAATTTCAAGAAGCGGGTAGAAGAACAGCTGGCTGGTCGTAAGAACTATCAAAATCTGGCCGAAATATATATGGAATTTGACCTTTGGAGCAACGTAGTGGCAGGGGTGCTGGTGCAAGAAGAAAATAAGAGCCACAACTTGTCCATGGCTGAGTTCTTTGATTATGCTAGAAAATATGACAAGAAGGTCAAAGGTGAGATAGAAGCTTGTTTTGTCAGAGATTTTGGAACAAAACTCTTTTGGGCAGATGTAAAAAAAGAGCAGAATTCTGCTCTTAATTAAGTGATTTATGGTCTGTGTGCCGCTACTAAAATGTCAAATTGTTCTAGATCAAAGTTACGAAAGGCGGCAGTATATGTCGTCTTTTCGAATATGCGATTAATCATATTGATAAAATTCTCAGATAGGTCACTGGCATAAAATGCGTTTTCATAATTAGGGTCATTGGCCAGCATATCTTTTTCCTCTAATATTTGTTTTATTCTAGGAATCACTTCTTCTGATGTATCTACTATTTTTAGGTCTGAATACAATTAATCTATATTTTTCCGAATAAGAGGATAATGGGTGCATCCTAGTACCAAAGTCTTTATTTCGTTGGAAGATAAAAAACTATCTAAATAATGTCTGATAGAAAGGTCCATAATATTACTGTTGATAATGCCTTCTTCAATGAGGGGAACGAATATGGGACAAGCGGTACTGTAGATTCTAGCAGTGGGATTGTGGGCGTGTATGCGGTCATCATAGGCATTGTTTTTAATTGTCACTTTTGTCCCGATGATACCAACATGAGAGCCGTCAGTGACGGTAGCCGCCACTTTTTTAGCAGCTGGTTCGATGATGCCCACAATTGGGATAGTAGGAAACCGCTCTTGCAGTTCATCTAGGCATATGCAAGTCACCGTATTGCAAGCGATTACAATCATCTTCACATCATTTTTTACTAGAAAATCCGCTATTTGTATAGAGAAATTCCTGATGGTAGCTGGAGATTTAGAGCCATAAGGTGTTCTAGCTGTATCTCCGAAGTATATAATTCTTTCATTTGGTAAAGCTTGCATTAAGTGAGGTATGCAAGTAAGACCACCAAGTCCAGAATCAAAAAAACCAATTGGGCGGTTATTCATAAAATCTATTTTGCTCCTTTGCATGAATTGCGTATTGCTATATAATATATAATAGCATGATGACCAAATAAACACAATATTTTAGGGATATAGAAAGGGAAAAGTAATGAGCGATAAAAAAACCAAAAGCAGAAATGAGATTTCCGAAGAGTTTAAATGGGATTTATCCCTGATGTACAGTGATGAAAAAATCTGGGAAGACGATTTGGCAACAGCAAGATCCCTTGCGCAGGGATTCACTAAATATGCTGGAAAACTTCAAGACGCCAATGTATTGGCAACAGCATTTGAAGAAAAAGACAAAGCATGGAGAATGTTAGAGAAGGCCTACGTCTATGCTAGAATGAAAAAAGATGAAGACAATACAGATGCTAAATACCAGAGCATGAGCGAAAGAGCCCAATCTATAGCATCTCAAATGAGTGCAGATATGGCTTTTTTCACACCAGAGTTAATGGCAGTACCTACAGAAGAGTTGCTAAATGCCGTAAGCAATGAAGAAAGGCTAAAAGTGTATGCACATGCCATCAAGGATATGATTCGAGAAAAATCACATATTTTAACAGAAGCAGAAGAGCGTCTGATGGCTCAGTTCAGTGAGATCACATCGGCACCAAACAGTATTTTTACCATGATTAACAACGCGGATATTAAATTTGGCAATGTCAAAGACGAAGATGGAGAAGAGGTAGAACTTACACATGGCAAGTATATCGGGTTCTTAGAGTCTAGCAACAGAGATGTTAGGAGAGACGCGTTTAAAACCATGTATGGCGCATTCATCAAGCAAAAAAACACCATTGCGGCCACCTACAACTACAGTGTCAAAACAGATGTGACCAATGCCAAAATAAGAAAATATGATTCGGCCTTGGACGCTGCCCTTTCATCAGACAATATTAAAGATGACGTATACACCAATTTGATAGATACAGTGCATTCTGGACTGGATACCATGCACGGCTATGTGGAACTTCGCAGAAAAGCGTTGGGGCTAGACGAAGTTCGTATGTATGACATGTATACACCACTGGTGAAAGTGCCTAATAAAAAAATCGAGTACAAAGATGGCGTGGAGATGATCAAGAGGGCATTGACGCCATTGGGTCAGGAGTATATTGACATTATGTCAAAAGGCTTTGAGGCTAGGTGGATCGATGTGTATGAGACGCCTAACAAGAGAAGTGGGGCCTATTCCTTTGGATGTCACGACTCCGCCCCATATATATTGCTCAACTATCACGGAAAGCTAAAGGATGTATCTACAGTGGCTCATGAGATGGGACACTCTATGCACTCTTACTTTTCCCGGAAAGAGCAGCCCTATGTGTATAGCGGCCATTCTATTTTTACGGCAGAGGTTGCGTCTACCGTGAACGAATCATTGTTAATAGAGCACATGATAGAAAATTGCACTGACAAGACAGAAAAAGCATATTTGCTAAACTTGTTCATAGAAGACTTTAGAGGAACGTTCTTTAGACAGACTATGTTCGCAGAATTCGAGAAAATCACTCATGCAGCAGTAGAAGCAGGTGAGGTGCTCACCCATCAGTGGCTGTCTAATGCCTATGGAGAATTGAACCGCAAATATTTTGGAGACAAAATAGTTTATGACGATGAAATATCCATGGAATGGGCCAGAATACCACATTTTTATAATGCTTTTTATGTATACAAATACGCCACAGGCTATTCAGCAGCCATAGCACTGTCTGAGAAACTATTAAAAGGTGGAGACAAGGAAAGAGTGGATTATATTAATTTCCTAAAAGCTGGTGAGAACGACTATCCGGTGGAGCTGCTAAAGGGTGCAGGCGTAGATATGAGCAAACCTGAACCAGTGAAAAATGCCCTCAAAAAATTCCAAGCATTGGTGGGAGAAATGGAAAAATTAGTATGAGTAAAGTGATCTGCGTATCTTGCAATGAAAAGGAATACTCCAAAGCGGTAAAAAAATTAATAACTGAGAAGTTATACGCTAGTGGATTTGATGTGACAGACGAGCTCACAGATGATGCAGAGCTATTAATGTGCGTGGGGGGCGATGGTGCCCTGCTACGCGCATTACATAAATATAATTTTCCAGCTACACCTATTATTGGTGTTAACACAGGTACTCTTGGCTTTTTTCAAGAGATAGAGCCTCAATGCATAGACCAGTTCATAGATAAATACAAAGACGGCAAATATACGGTGCAAAGGCTCAGTACAGTGAGGACCCTGATCAAGACATTGTCAGGGGGGGAGCAATACAGCCAATTGATGTCATTAAATGAAATTGTAATTAAAAGAATGCAATCTGGTGCTGCCCATTTTAATATATCCATTGGGGATAACCATGTCCAAAGATTTAGCGGAGACGGTATTTTAATATGCCCCCCAGCAGGGAGTACGGCTTACAACTATGCCCTAGGCGGTAGCATAATAGATCCAAGTGTTGAGGTAATGCAGATAACACCTATATCACCGATTAACAGCAATGCGTATCGATCGTTTACCTCTAGCATAATCGTTTCGCCAGAGACTGAAATATATATTGAACCAGAACTGAATTCAGAGACATCCATTATGGCATCAGCAGATGGGTTACAATATATATACGAGAAGGTGATTGAGATCAAAGTTACCATGTCAGAGAAAAAGGTGCATTTGTTACGATTTGATGACTATGATTTTTGGAATAAGGTTAAAAGTAAGTTTTTATAACAAAGGATAGAAGATGAAATTCACATATACAGCCACAAGAGAAGATGAAGAACAGATGATAAAGTATATTATCCGAAGGCAATTCGGATTCTCTTCACGGTTTCTACGACAATTAAAGATAGAAGGCGGCGTTACCTTAGATGGGAAAGAAACAAAACTTTTTATGAATCCCAAGGCAGGACAGACCATCGGCGTCAATGTGCCAGAAGAGCATAGCAATTTTGAACCAGAAAATATACCACTATATGTAGCATACGAAGATGAAGATATGCTAATTATTAACAAACAACCGGGCATTGTGGTGCATCCTACCAAAAACCATCAGGCAGGAACCCTGGCCAATGCGGTAGCATATTACATGGAGAAGCAAGGCAAAATTTTTAAAATCAGGTTTGTGAATAGGCTTGATCGCGACACGTCAGGGCTAGTAATTGTGGCAAAAAATGCTGTTGTGCAAGGGGATCTAGTAAAGCAGATGAGGATAAACGCTGTGAGAAAGACCTATGTAGCGGTTGTGAATGGCATTGTAGCATATGACAGTGGACGAATAGATTTGCCTATAGGAAGACCAGCCGATGACAATATAAGAAGAGCCGTGACGGAAGACGGTGACCAATCGGTGACTAACTATAAAGTATTGGAACGATTTGATACGAAACAGGGACAGTATACATACATAGAACTGAGCTTAGAGACAGGAAGAACACACCAAATACGTGTGCATTTGTCTCATCTAGGTCATCCCATTGTAGGAGATACGCTGTACGGAGCAGAAGAGGGGAGTTTGCTAATAAAAAGGCAAGCTCTCCATGGAAGAGAGCTTGCCTTTAGGCATCCAGTCACTGGCGTGGAGGTAATTGTTACCTCCAAAGTGCCGGAAGACGTGCAAGAACTGTTAAGACAACTAGATTAACAGCAGTTATTACCGCCACCGAATATTCCGTTAAGGAATCCGCCGCCAAAGCCACCGCCGCCACCATTGTTGTTGCAGAAGAAGATTAGGACAATGACAATAATCCAGATCCCACTACCGCCGCCAAAGCCATTGTTGTCATCACAACCGCAACTGTTGTTACGGCCACCAAGACCACCAAGACCGAAAAGGCCGCCGCCGCTGTTACCACATAAGCAGAAAATAACAATAATTACTATAATCCATGGAAAATCGCCAAATTCGTTGTTGTCATCGCAACAACATTCTTTTAGGCTTCTAAGTTCTTCGCTCATCGCAAAACCTCCTAAGAGTAATATGTCTCAACTTATAATATGATAAAATTATAAAAGTGTGAAAAAATTTTAAAATAATTTAAAATAAATGTGTCCTAAATATTATTTATTTGTATTAACATATGAGGGTACGAAATAAGTCGTACCCAAAGTTGCGGTGGACGCACCGCGCAGTGAATCGATCATGTGTTAAACGGTCCTTGTAGCGAGCATTGTACCCTCTTCCGGTACTAAGTGCTCAAAGACTAAAAACCCCCTAATTCTCATCCGGTTAGGGGGTCCTTTCCATTTGAGAACAAAAAATCCTCTTATGCGCTGGCTATTATCAATTTGGAGGAGAAAAAAGTAGAATTTTTTCTTTGTTCAACGGATTTTCAAAAGTTCTATTGAGGAGAGAATTGGTGCAATCATGAATATGAAGAGAATATCGCCTTTGGGAGGTGTTGTAGCACTTATTTTAGTAATGGCATAACCACAGCATTTGCCACGTCAAAAGTAAGTGAAACCAACAGTCTAATACAGCAAAGTGCAAAAGTCTGTAAAATAAAAAGAAATAGCGTTCTATGGTAAAATAAAAATATCATAGGAAGCTTTTTTTTAATGTCAAAGACATGCATATACCATAGTATTTTCAGCTTAAGTTGACAAAAATTTTAGAATATAGTAGAATTATGAATTGAATGACAAAGTTTTACAAAATTTTACAAATAAAGACCGATTAGTCACTACATCAAGAAAAGGTAGGAAAACAAATGAACAAAAGGAGTACAAATCAGATCATATCATTTTGCTTAACATTGGCCATGATTCTGACCATGTGGTCAGGAATGCCTTTGACAGCATCAGCAGATGTGGGGTCAGTGAGCGATGATTACCAAATAACGGGGGCTACCACAAGTACAGCTGCTATGACAGGGGTGTGGGCGTCTGGTACTGGAATTACCTTGGTTAGTGGAGATGCGTTGCATTTGAAAAATACTACGCCAGATGCTGTGACAATCACTTTAAGTGGAATAGGCAGATTTGTAATCGATGGGCAAGGCAAGACCTTTGAGAATCTACACATCGTAGCAGAGGACGATGCAGATTTGACAATTTCTAATATAACCATGAGTGCAGCCACGACTGCCATTGAATTAAAAGGAGATGACAATAAGCTTGCATTGAACAACTGCACCATTTCAGGTGGATTAATCGCAATCAAAGCTACCAATACAGTAATTGAAGGGCAAAATAGGGTACGCATCAATGGAGGAATCGTTGATGGTGGAAACTTGACTGTCAGTGGACTGGTAGTGAGTAGCAGTGGCATAAAGGCACTTGATGCTACCAATGGCAATATTGTATTAAGTGGGAACAATGAAATTGCTGTTCACAGTGGGGGACTTGATGCTATTTATGCAATGAATGTCATAATGCTTAATGGCAACTTATATGTGAATGCATCAGGCGGTAGAAATGCCATCAGAGCCACTACAAATATGGCATTGACGGGGCAAAATGTAACCGTAACAGGTGGAGGTGCTGCCACATTAGATAATGACAATGGTTTAAAAGCTGGATTAAACATCAATATTAACCTTACAGGAGATTTGGTTGCTGTGGGTGGCAAGGGAAGTGGTATTTTTGCTGGGGCATCAGCTACCATAAAGGCTAATAATATTAGCGTAAGTGGTGGATCAGGTTTTGATGGTACAGGTGGCAAAGGAATCTATACAGCAGATTTCCTTAGCATAAATGCAAATTCTATTTTGGCAAATGGAGGCAATGCTACTACCGACGGTGGTGTAGCCATTTGGGGTGATGACGGTGTCAGCATTACGGCAGTTTCTGTGGAGGCTACTGGTGGAAATGGAACAAATGCCAAAGGAGGACGTGGGATCGCTGGTAGCGAGGGTGTGACCAGCTATGTGAATATCAGTGCAGGCTCTATTCTAGCAAAAGGGGGCAATGGACCCACAAATGGCGGTAAAGCAATCATAGCTTATACAGAA
This sequence comes from Anaerovoracaceae bacterium, assembly GCA_031553975.1. Taxonomy (GTDB): domain Bacteria; phylum Bacillota; class Clostridia; order Peptostreptococcales; family Anaerovoracaceae; genus JAVBKP01. The sequence goes on from JAVBKP010000090.1 coordinate 14,025, forward strand.
GTGAACTTAACATCACCTGCTATCACCGTGAGAGGTGGCGATGGAGATATAAATGGTGGAGCAGGCGTCTATGTTAACAATGGAATCATTGGAATAACAGGTGCTGCTGATATATCATCAGGAAATGCCAACATTGGTTTTAGCGATTACGGTCTACATGGCGGTGCAACAGGGCAGACATATCTTACCATTACAGGGTCTTCCAACATTAGAAGTGGAAACAGTACAGGTGGGGCAGCCAATGTTGCTTTGCATACAAACCAAATTCATATCAACAATACAGCGCCTCTTACCATTCAAGGGGGAAATGCTGGTGTATACGATAATAGTACAGTCAATGCTGCCTTGAATATAGCTGGTGGATCCATAAATCTTTCTAGCATAACAGGAACAGGTATAATCCATTGGATCGGTGGCACAAGTGGAGGTGCTATGTCAATGCCAGCACTTATCAGCGGTTCCCAAGAATTGTCACATGATGGTATTCAAAATGCAAACTGGTATGTGATTACCACCACAGCAGCTGCGGGAAATTCCGCCACAATAGCGGCCATAAGCTTTGCGCCGAAAGCACCCGTTAACATTAGGGTGAACCACTTAATGGGCAGCAACTTGCAAGAGGGCAACAGCAATGTAGGAGCAGGTACTACCATAGTTACATTGCAAGGATCAACGTTTGGCGGACTAACATATGGAACGCCTTATTGGACATATAACCTTGGGGGAGCCAGTGCAGCAGCATTCCTATTAAGTGGCACAAGCATTATAGCAAGCCCATCGGCACTGACAGCGGGGGCGTACAATATTACAGTATCGGCTACTTACAAAGACGATTTGCTTACACCAGCTGGCATTACAACCACAAAAGCCATTTTGATTTCTGTGGCGGCAAAGGCTGTTTTAGGTAGCACGGACACAAGTGAATCTGGGTCAAGTGTATCAGGTTCAGGCTCCACCTCTACTGGAGGATCAAATCCCTTTGATCGAATAACAGATATCCCAGCTGATCACTGGGCAGCAGATGCCATTGAATATGTTATGGATCGTGGCATCATGGAAGGCACAGGAAATAACAAGTTCAGCCCTGCATTGCAGGCTAACAGAGCCATGGTTGTGAAAACATTGGCCAATAAGGAAAAAGTATTCGAAAATATGTATAAATCCAGTCCCTATATAGATGTGAAGATAGGCGAGTGGTATGGACCTGCAGTGGCATGGGGAACGGAAAAAAAGATAGTATTCGGAGTGGGTCATAACAAATTTGAGCCAATGCGTCAGATAACGCGCCAAGAAATGGCGGCAGTACTGTACAGGTATTCCATTTTCAAAGGCAAAGACGTGACCACAAAAGCAGAGCTAAACAAATTCACAGACAAAGAGCAAGTAGCAAGCTGGGCAAAACCAGCCATGATATGGGCAGTAGAAAAAGGCATATTCAGCGGCAGACCAAACAATATACTAGATCCGAGAGGAATGGCCACAAGAGCAGAGCTTGCCACAATCCTGTACAAATATTCGCAGATGAAGTAAGGCAACATAAGGGCACGGTTCAAGACTGCTGAAAAAATAAAAAAATCCTCCGCTAACACCCAAACAAGCGGAGGATTTTCTATTTATATATCTAAAATGCAAATAGCATTTTATTCAAGGTATTCCAAAACATTACTGTTTTGTATGAATCTAAAAGTTAATTACCGTCTTCTATG
>JAVBKP010000055.1:0-11681 GCA_031553975.1 Anaerovoracaceae bacterium
CTCCTCATCTTGACATGCCCCAAAAGGTGTGTATACTAAAAGACAAGGGTCGGAAGCTGTCTAATGGCCTCCGACCCATCGTTATTTCTTAATATTCTACATCAGATTTTAGCGTTTACACAAAACTCGGGATTGACCCAAAGCGAGGCGGCTGCCTCGCTTTTAATCTTCTTGATTTGAATTAGCATTGTCAAAGAACTCATCTATAACTGTTTGGGAACGCACCATATCATCACTGATACAAAGTACAACATATTGTCCGTATTGCTTAATAATACTGCTGTTTTTTAGTTTTTCTACCTCTTCAGGTGCGTAGTCTTTAAATATATTGATTTGATCATCCAGGTGGGTGGCTAGTGCCTCACATAAGGCAGCCACATCTGTGGATTGTGTAGTCTCGAAAATAGCAAGTTCATCAGCTTTAGCAGCAATAGACATCATAATCAAGCCATTGGCTAAAGAGGCATTATCAAATCCATAAATACTCTCCATCAAACTTAACTCAATACTTTCCATAGAGTTAGGCTCAAAGCTATTGTACAAATGGTTAGCTAAATCCTTTATATCCATTCCAGCGGGAAGAGAATATTCTTCTTTAGGCGAATCGGTAGCACACCCCACAAAGCCAAATAGAGCTATGAACAAACACATAAGCAAAGATATATATTTTAAATTATTTAGCTTGTACTTCAATTTGTTGTCCCACCATTTCTGTACCATCAATACCAGCCATTGAAATCTGATAAATAGGTAATTCCATTTGTTTTAACTTTTCTTTTATGTGATTAAACCAAATAATGCAGTGCTTTTTATTTAGATGTATTCCGTCAGAACTAGCCGCATCAATAATAGCGTTATTGTCACCAGTAAAAGGTCCAGTCAAATCAAGATAATACACGTTCTCCATGGAACTAGCCAGTTCTTCTAAAAGCTGATTCATCACAAGTATACGTTGGTTCTGTTCAGCATTGAACTTACATTTGTCAGGGTTAATCGGGAAGGTAGATTGAATATAAATCTTAGCGTCCGGCTGACTTTGGCGTATGGCGTTAATCAGCTCCGCGTACTTGTCTATGTAGAGTTTGCTACTCCAACCAAGCTCATTTAGCCCAAAAGATATAAAGACTTTATCAAAGGTCCTAAGTTTCATATCTTCAAGAATTGTAGTCTTGCCACCGTTAGGGGTATAGATAAATTTATTTGAAAAAACGCTTTTTAGGTTTAGCCCTTTGATGGCATAATCCGTAGCTTCTTTGATGCCAGAGTATAGCATCAAGCCTTCTGAACGGGAGTCCCCAATCACAGCCGAAGTGGCAAACAAATTGTATTCATCAGATATTTTCGGAATAAAAGCCGAAGCGGTAGCAACAGCAGGTTCAGACACAATGACAGGTTCCACAATAGGTTCCGCCACAGGTGTTTCTGATGCAGTCAAATCATCGGAGGACGTATTTGTTGCATCCTCCTCTAGGGCAGCAGGGTCAGAAGCATTGGCAACACTAGGGGAAGGCAGATAATCATTCATCACCATAAAAGAAGCAACAAAAGAAAGGAAAGCAATAAAAACAATTGTTTTCCAAAATAAAGGCGTTATTTTATATTTTTTTGACGTAGTATTTATATTATCAGACCTTTTCATATGTCCCTCGGATTATTTATTCTTACATATTGCGACAAGATAATTATATATTAGATTTGTTCCAATGTCAAAGAATATGATGAAATTCAATGGGTAAATTTTGTTCCAAAATTATAGAGTATCCTTTCTGGAAAATTATATGAAAAAAATCCGCCTGCCATTACAGAATGGAAGCGGATTTTTAGAAGTTTATTTTATTTGCCTAAAATTTTCTTTAAATCTTGCTCAGGTGTTGAAATTGGAGAAATGTTAAACTTCTCTACCAGGGCATTTAAAATATTAGGTGAGATAAAGGCTGGTAGGGTTGGTCCTATCAAAATGTTTTTCATACCTAGTGAAAGCAATGTAAGCAAAATGGCTACAGCCTTTTGCTCGTACCATGAAAGCACGAGAGTAAGAGGCAATTCATTGATGTCGCACTCAAAGGCTTTTGATAGAGCCACAGCAACTTGGATGGCACTAAACGCATCGTTGCACTGTCCCATGTCCATGATTCTTGGAAGGCCGCCTATCTCGCCTAGATCAAGGTCATTGAACCTAAATTTTCCACAAGCCAATGTGAGAATCACAGTGTCAGCTGGTGTTTGCTTTACAAAGTCTGTATAGTAATTTCGACCAGGCATAGCACCGTCACAACCACCAACTAGGAAGAAGTGCTTGATAGCGCCAGCTTTTACGGCATCTATTACTTTGTCTGCCACACCAAGGACTGTTCCGTGACCAAACCCTGTCATTAGAGTATCGCCACCATTGATACCAGTCATTTTTTTGTCCTCAGTGTATCCACCAAGTGCAAGGGCTTTTTCAATCACAAGGGTAAAGTCTTTGTTGTCATCAATGTGAACCATGTCTGGGTAAGACACCACAGATGTTGTGAATACTCTATCCGCATAGCTTGGTTTTACGGGCATTAGGCAGTTGGTAGTGAATAGTATAGGAGCAGGAATAGCATCAAACTCTTTCTGCTGGTTCTGCCAAGCAGTACCGAAGTTGCCCTTTAGGTGGGAATATTTTTTAAGCTCAGGATATCCATGAGCAGGTAGCATTTCTCCGTGGGTATAAATATTAATGCCCTTACCCTCAGTTTGATCTAAAAGAAGCTTTAGGTCGTGAAGATCATGTCCTGTAATAACGATGAAAGGCCCTTTTTCTATGCTACATGGAACTTTTGTAGGCACTGGGGTTCCATAAGCTGAAGTGTTAGCTCCATCTAACAAAGCCATACATGCTAAGTTGGCAGTACCTGTTTCCATTGTTATAGTAAGTAATTGGTCAGCTGATAAGTCTTTGGATATAGCAGCAAGACCTTTATAAAAAAAGTCGTTTACTTCTCTGCTAGTCTCACCTAGTGCTAAGGCGTGATGTGCATAAGCAGACATGCCGCGCATACCAAGAAGAATAAGAGATTTTAGTGACCGAATGTCTTCGTTGTCAGTCCACAATGTCTCCATATTCATTTCTTCTGCTGCTGAGAATTTGGTTCTCATAGCATCTACTTTATCGCACAATGCGTTTAATGTTACTTCATTGAAGCTAACGTTGGTAATGGTGGTGAAAAGTCCATCGATTAACAGACGATCCACTTCTGCGTTGGGCAGACTTTCGCTAGCCGTAGCTAATGCGATAAGTTTGCCAGTTAGTTTGTCCTGTAGGTTGGCTACATCTGGCACTTTGCCACAAACACCGCTAACGGTGCAGCCAGTTCCTTTTGCTGTTTGCTCACATTGGAAGCAAAACATTTTGTTACTCTCCATAAAAAACCTCCTATAATTTGTATTTATGGAGAAAGTGTACTATACTAAGAATAATAAAGATGTTGCATGTGCAACCAAAGGTGGAAATTATGGAAAAATACTTTAGCATATTAAAAAAGAACCCTCTATTTGCTGGCATGGGTGATGAGCTAGAGAGCATACTCGCTTGTATGAAAGCCAAGGTGATGAAATATCAAAAGGGAAAGATCATCATTGAGGAAGGAGAGAAAGTAGATAGAATTGGGCTGGTTTTGTCAGGCAAAATAAAAATAGTGAGAGAGGATGCAAACGGAAATGTGAGCATTCTCACAGAGATGGCCCAAGGAGAAATGTTTGGGGAGGCATTTGCTTGTGCTGGAGGCGTCCCTAGTTTGGTTTCAGTTGTAGCAAGTACCAACATGGAAGTGATGTACTTGGCCTATGGACAGATTACAAGTACCTGCGCATCAGATTGTAGCCATCACAAACTTTTGATTGAGAATTTACTAAAAATCATAGCAAGAAAGAACATTATGTTAAATCAAAAAATCGAGATAGTATCTAAGAAGACAATTAGGGAAAAGATGATGGCATATTTAGAGCAGGAATATATCAAAATGAATGTTAAAAACTTTGATATAGCTTTTAACAGAGAGGAACTAGCCTATTACTTGTGTGTGGACAGAAGTGCGCTGTCAAGGGAACTTTCTAAAATGCAAGAAGAGGGAATCATTATCTTTAACAAAAACAGTTTTGTGCTCAACAATAAATTTTTTCGGGCAACACAGTAAAAACAATGGACTTGCACAAACAATTTATGATATTATATTTAGGAGTGTAAATAGGAGCTTGTGAAGTGATGGCAACAAATAAAGAAGAAATTTTTCTAGAAAATATAATAACAGAGACCCTACTTGTGAATTTGCCAAGACTTACTGGTAAAGATGTTAACATGCAAATAAACATTGACTGCAACTTGCCAAGTGCGCTACTAGGCGACAGAAATAAAGTCTCACAAATCCTCAAAAATGTATTGGATCATGCCATAGTGAATACGCTAAAAGGAGATATTTCTTTACAAGTGGTAAAGCAAAAGCATTCCGAATCATCAGATTTTATTGGGATTTCCTTCAAATTTGGTGAGATGGGAGAAGTTAAGCCGGTGCCATTTGACCAAGCGGACATTGAGCGTATGGTAGGTGAGATCGATGGGACTGCTATTTTTGAATATGGTAGTCTAGGTAATTTGGTTATCGTAAACCTTTTGTTTGAAAAAGCAGGGGATAGCACAACATTGTTAGAAAAGACAGATGCGCCTAAGCTAGCTGGCAAAAGGGTGCTGCTATTGTCTGAAGATGAGGCTATGACAGAATCTTTGGGGTATTTATTCTATTCGCTGGGTATGGATGCGGTGTTTGTGAATAGCACCAGTGAGGTTTTGCACAAGCTGGAAAAATACGCTGCTAAAGACCAACCATTTGACTTGCTAATTTGCGATACGGTGAATGATAATATGGGTATGCTGAACATAGCACACAAGTACAAACAGGCTTCACTTAATACGGTAGGGCTACTCATGGTAGCAACATATAACGGAAACTATTTGAAGGCCAACGATATTATTGAAGTCGGCAGCCTTGAATTCATAGATAGACTGGTGATACCATCGGAATATATCGGCAGGATGTGCTATTTTCTTGGAAATGACGTACCTTCTATGGATGATTGGAATATGGACAATTGGGATTTTGAAAATCCAGCCAATATTGAGATTGACCTTGGATTTGATTTTGAATCAGTGGAAGGAAGAACTGAATAGCAATGGATTTTTTAAATCAACTGTTGATTATCTGTCCCCTTGTATTTTTAGGTGGTTTGATTGATTCGGTAGCAGGAGGTGGCGGCCTTATTACCGTACCTGCATACTTAGTGGCAGGCGTTCCACCACATATGGCGTTAGCAAGTAATAAATGCTCGTCTACTTTTGGCACTATGGTTGCCAGTGTTCGATTTTTCCTACATGGGAAGGCGGATTTGAAAGTAGCGGGTGTTTCTGTAGTTTTTGCACTAATTGGTTCTGCCCTCGGCACTAAGGCGGTTTTGCTGTTAAACCCTGCCTATATAAAACCCTTACTCATAGTCATAATTCCCATCATTGCCATTTTGGTGTTAGTAAAAAAGAACTTTGGGCAAGAAAACAAGGTGGGAGAGTTAGGCAAGAAAAAAACATATTTTTTGTCAGCTTTGGCAGGTTTTGTCATAGGTTTTTATGATGGTTTTTTTGGACCTGGGACGGGGACATTTTTGGTGCTGATTTATGCAGGACTATTAAAGTACGACTTAATTACCGCCACAGGCAATGCAAAATTTGTTAACTTAGCATCCAACCTAGCGTCTCTTGTGGTATTCATCATCAACGGGAAAGTGTTATTTGCGTTAGCGTTACCAGCAGCCGTCTTTGGTATTGCGGGAAACTATATAGGTGCAGGTCTTGCCATCAAAAAAGGGGCGAAAATAATAAAACCAATGTTTATTGTAGCGTTGTTGCTTTTGCTAAGCACCATGATCAAGGAGGTCGTTTTTGGATAAGAGAATACATGTTGTAGTAGGCCACTATGGCAGTGGTAAGACTGAATTTTCAGTTAACTATGCCATCAAACTACATGAACAAGGCAAAAAAGTGGCTATTATAGATCTGGATATTGCCAATCCGTATTTTAGGAGTCGTGAACGTCAGGGATTGCTAGAATCCATGGGAATTGCGGTGTATAGCAACGCCTTTGATAAGGATATAACCCAAGACTTGCCAGCCCTAGCCCCAGGCATTAGAGCGCCCCTAGAGGATGAATCCTACGAAGTGGTGGTTGATGTTGGTGGGAATGACTCGGGAGCCAGAGTATTGATTCAGTACGGAAAATATATAGGCGAAAGTGCCGAGGTCCTTTGTGTGATCAATGGCAATAGACCTGAGACTAGGTCGTTAGAGGGCGCACTTGCGCACATAGAGGCCATTGAAAATGAAACACAGCTAAAGGCCACAGGCATCATCAATAATACCCATATGCTAAGGCAAACATCACCAGAAGATATAAAAAACGGCTTTGAACTCTGCACAAAATTGTCAAAAAAGTTAGAAATTCCCATTAAGTTTAACTGTCTAATGGAGGATGTAAATAGAGATAATATTGAATTTGACACATTTCCTATCAAATTATACATGCGCGAAAGCTGGCTAGATAGATAATAGATAGATTGGAGAAGAAAAAAATGGAATTCAAAAGTGATATCCAGATTGCCCAAGCGGTGCAACCAGTGGTAGTCAATGAGATTGCGAAGAAGCTAAATATTGATGAGGAATATTTAGAGTGTTATGGAAAATACAAAGCCAAGGTAGACTATAATATTTTAAAAAAATATGAAGATAAGCAAAACGGAAAGCTGATTCTTGTAACAGCCATTAACCCCACACCAGCAGGTGAGGGGAAAACCACCACAACTGTTGGATTGGGCGATGCTCTTAACAAAATCGGCAAGAAAACAGTCATAGCCCTAAGAGAACCATCTCTTGGTCCTGTATTTGGCGTAAAAGGGGGCGCAGCAGGTGGCGGATATGCACAGGTAATTCCTATGGAAGATATCAACCTTCACTTCACAGGAGACTTGCACGCTATAACCACAGCCAACAATCTGATTGCAGCACTACTTGACAATCACATCCAGCAGGGCAACGCCCTTGGCATAGATGTTAGAAGGATCATTTGGAAGCGCTGCATGGACATGAACGACAGGCAAGTTAGGTTTATGGTCAATGGACTGGGCGGTAAGACCAATGGTACGCCAAGGGAAGATGGGTTTGATATTACGGTAGCGTCAGAGATTATGGCCATTTTTTGTTTATCTAACAATATTTTGGAGTTAAAAGAAAAAGTATCTAGGATTATTATTGCCTATAATTTTGAAGGAAAACCAGTCACAGTAGGGGACCTAAAAGGGCAAGGGGCTGTAGCAGCGTTGCTAAAAGATGCGCTGAAGCCCAACTTAGTACAGACATTAGAGCAAACACCAGCATTTATTCATGGTGGACCTTTTGCCAATATTGCCCATGGTTGTAACAGCATTATGGCCACGAAAACGGCCTTAAAATTTGGTGATTATGTAGTGACCGAAGCTGGATTTGGGGCGGACTTAGGAGCTGAAAAGTTCATTGATATCAAATGCAGGCTTTCAGGGTTAAAACCAGATGCTGTAGTGATCGTAGCCACTGCTAGGGCGTTAAAGCTACACGGCGGGGTCAAAAAACCAGATTTGAATACAGAAAATGTAGAGGCATTGGAAGTTGGTATCCAAAACTTGCTAAAACATGTAGAAAATGTAAAGAATGTATTTGGACTTCCTGCTGTGGTTGCCATTAACAAATTCCCCACAGATACAAAGGCGGAACTTGATTGCATTGAGGAAAAATGTAAAGAGTTAGGTGTCAACGTGAAGCTATCCGAGGTTTGGGAAAAGGGTAGCGAAGGCGGGAAAGATTTGGCAGAAGAAGTGATTAGGGTTATTGAAGAAGAGCCCAATGACTTTAAGTTCTGTTATGATGAAAATCTTCCAATTAGGGAAAAAATTCAGGCCATTGCCAAGAATATATATGGTGCAGATGGTGTAGACTTTACCAGTGGGGCATCAAAACAAATGGGAGAGTTAGAAGCCTTGGGATATGGCAATTTACCAATCTGTATGGCGAAGACCCAGTATTCCTTGTCTGATGATCAGACAAAATTAGGAAGACCTTCTGGATTTAAGATTAGTGTTAGAAACCTAAAGCCATCCATTGGCGCAGGGTTTATTGTGGCACTGACAGGCGAGATTATGACCATGCCAGGATTGCCTAAAGTCCCATCAGCTGAGTCTATTGATGTGGATGCCACTGGAAAAATCTCAGGGTTATTCTAATACAAAAAACATAAATATAAAGATGTAAAAGGCATTGGATTCTTGTAACCGATAGCCATGAAATACATAAAAACTTATAACGTATAACTTAATAGGAGGAATTAAAATGAGTGATGGCGCAAAGCGTATAAAGTATGCGACCGATTTTAAAGGACAATTTACAGTAAGAGGAATGGTATTAGGCGGTATTGGTGCTGCTATTTTGACCATGAGTTCGTTATATGTGGCACTAAAGCTGGGGGCACTTCCGTGGCCAATTATATTCGTGGCTTTGGTGTCTATGTTTGGGCTAAAGCTGATGGGGAATACCAATATCAATGAGATCAATGTAACACATACAGCCATGTCTGCTGGTGCTATGACTGCTGGCGGCTTGGCTTTTACTATTCCTGGTATATACATGCTCAATCCAGATGCCAAAGTGTCATTATGGGCGCTCTTTGCGGTGGTATTTAGCGGTGTTATCCTAGGGCTGGTATTTTCACTTTTAATTCGAAAATACTTTGTAGAGACAAAACAGTTGCCGTATCCTATGGGACAAGCAGCAGCGGAGACATTAATCATAGGAGATGAAGGCGGGAAAAAATCTGTTTCACTCTTTGCTTCTTTTGGATTTGCAGGGATTTTTACCATACTAAGGGATGTACCATTATTTGGCGGAAAGACATTACTACCACCATTGATAGGCAAAACCATTGCAGGTGTCAATGCCTCCATTTGGCTGTCACCCATGCTTATATCCGTAGGATACATCATAGGACCGCTTTTCTTAGGTGTGTGGTTCTTAGGGGCGATTTTGGGCGATTTTGGCATTATGGTAGCAGGAACCAACATGGGATTTTGGTCTGCCGAGGTGGCGGGGGCGATTAAGTCATCTTTAGGCATTGGACTTATGGTAGGAACTGGGGTTGGTATCATCATAAAAGGCATACTGCCACAGGCAAAAGAGATATTTGGTTCTATGTTCAAAAAAGGTGGGCTAACGGACGGGGTTAACCTGCGGGTATTTCCACTGGTCATGGCATTGGCGGTTTGTATTTTAACTTTTGTTGCCAATATGGGACTGATAGCGAGTCTTATTACCATCTTAGGGGTTTGGCTTGCTACCTCCATGTCTGCACAGATTGTAGGGCAAACAGGCATTAACCCAATGGAAGTCTTTGGCATCATTGTGCTGCTCGTGGCAAAAGCTGTGTCTAACATTGGACAGACAGAGGCGTTCTATGTAGCGGCTGTTGTAGCCATCGCTTGCGGTTTGGCAGGAGATGTTATGAACGACTTCAAAGCAGGGTATATTGTTAAATCCAATCCACGGGCACAATGGCTAGGAGAGCTGGTTGGAGGCCTAGTGGGTTCCTTCGTGGCTGTAGGGGCTTTTTATGTGATATTGCAAGCCTATGGTCCATCGTCATTTGGCGATGTATTTCCCGCACCTCAGGCGGGCGCTGTTGCTGCCATGGTTGGAGGCATACCTCATCTAACTTCGTTTATAATAGGATTGATCCTTGGTTGCGTGCTTTACTGTATTAATTTTCCTGTTATGACCCTAGGGCTAGGTGTGTATTTGCCATTTTATTTATCTTTCACGGCATTCATCGGTGGGGCATTAAAGCTGATTGTTAGTAAAGCAGCACCAGAGTGGGACAAAAAAGGCACAGGGCTGATTGTGGCATCAGGACTATTAGGTGGAGAAGCCGTAGTGGGCGTTGTGATTGCATTATTCCAAGCAATGAAAGGCATGTCGGGGCTATAGCACTGTGAATTGGGGACGGTTCTAAATGAAAAAATAATCATCATATTCATTTAGAACCGTCCCAAACGAGGAGATAATCATATGAAAGAAATTAAGATTACGGATATAAAGGGCATCAAAATTGGCCATGCACAAAACCCCGAAGGCGGTACAGGGTGCACCGTTCTCATGGCTGAAAACGGTGCTGTTGCTGGCGTGGACGTCCGCGGCGGCGCCCCGGCCACCCGTGAAACGGATCTTCTCGATCCAATGAACATGGTCGAGAAGGTCCACGCCGTGGTATTAAGCGGCGGCAGTGCCTATGGATTAGATGCCGCTAGTGGCGTGATGCAATACTTAGAAGAGAAAAATATTGGTTTTGATGTGGGGGTAGGTGTTGTTCCTATTGTCACAGGGGCTTCCCTATTTGATTTGATGGTAGGAGATCCAAAGAGTCGTCCAGACAAGGCTATGGGATATGAGGCTTGCCAGAACGCCACAGAGGACAGCGCCCTTGCCCAAGGCAATATCGGGGCAGGCACCGGCGCCACTGTAGGAAAGTTTGCAGGGCCTAGCCGCATGATGAAGGGCGGATTAGGTATCTTTGCAGGACAAGTAGGAGAACTAAAAGTGACCTCCATCGTGGCCGTAAATGCCCTAGGAGATGTAATCGACATAGATACAGGTGAGATACTAGCAGGGCTATTAAATGAAGATAGGACAGAGATGGCAGGCACAGTGAAGGCCATGTATGAAGAATACAATAGGAGCACCAATTTGTTTAGTGGCAATACCACAATTGGATGTGTGATCACCAACGGAAAACTGACCAAGGCCCAGGCCAACAAAATAGCCTCCATAGCCCATAATGGATACGCCAAAGCCATATCTCCTGTGCACACCATGGCAGATGGGGACAGCATATTTGTGCTATCCACAGGAGAAGTAGAGGTCATGCCTGATGTAGTAGGGGTTATGGCAGTAGAAACAATGGCGAGAGCTATTAATAATGCTGTTAGGCATGCAGAGCCTGCCTACGGTTTGAAAGCGGCTAGGCCAAAACAAGAATATGGGAATAAAATATTTTAATGTAAATTATTGACAAATAAAAATAATTATGGTAACATACATTTAGGATTACCGCTTGGCCCAGCCACTATACTATTCTTACTTGCTAAAGCAAAGATAAAGGGGTATTGGACTGTGGAAGGAGTGGTGGTATGGTAACATATGAAGGCATGTTTACATATACGTTGGTTTTGATTGGCGTAATTACAATTTGCATAATTATATACCAGAATAGAAAAAACCGCCCTTAGGAGAGCGGCAGCCATAGTGGCACCGCCACCAAAAAAGCGGTAATCCATTAAGTACATAATACACTTGGCACCTAAAAGTGTCAAGTGTATTATTTTTAATAAAAAATATAATTTGACCTAGCGCAGAAAAGCCCGCCAAGCCACTATTTTGTATTGACTGAGGTACATTGTTGGGATAGAATGTAGTTAGTTACTAATAAAAAAACTGGAAGGAGCATTAGTATGGCAAAAGGAATAGTCAAAATTAATGGAGAACGTTGCAAAGGATGTGAGCTTTGCGTGTCGGTTTGTCCAAAGACAGTGCTAAAATT
>JAVBKP010000150.1:0-19734 GCA_031553975.1 Anaerovoracaceae bacterium
GATGACACAAAGATGGTGATTACGCTTATCAGCCCAATCGCTATCGAAGAAGGACTACGTTTTGCCATCAGAGAAGGTGGAAGGACTGTGGGATCGGGTGTTGTTACTAAGATCATAAAGTAATTGCTCGTTAAATTTCCGTGATACTGTGCCCTACCCCAAAAAGTCTTCGACTTTTCAGGGACCCCAGGTTGCTGCAATTTGAAGCCGATTCTCGCGTACCAGATGTACGCTCCGAGTCGTTCCAAATCCTGCTTCGCACCTGGCACAAAATTTCCTGCGCAATTAAGAGTTCAACAAAATTGAGAGAGTAGCCTCGGCCACTCTCTTTTTTTGCTATAGGTATTTTACAATTTAACTTCCGTTTACAATTATGGTATACAATAGTGATAAAGGGGTGAGGTGTGTATGAATAGGATTTTAGTTGTTGATGATGATGAATATATCAGAGAGTTGGTCTGCACGTTGTTGCGGAATGAGGGGCACAATGTTGTTGAGGCGGCAGATGGGCGTGAGGCACTAAAAAAACTTGGAGATGAAAAAATAGATTTATGTGTGTTTGATGTGATGATGCCAAATATGGATGGTTTTGAACTTTGCAAAATCGCGCGAAAATACTATGAGAATTTGCCTATTTTGATGCTAACGGCTAAAAATGATTTGAGCCAGAAGGTAAAAGGCTTTGATTTAGGCTGTGACGACTATTTGACCAAGCCATTTGAAGGGGCAGAGCTGATTGTGCGCGTGAGGGCATTGCTAAAGAGATATCATGTAGATGGCATGGACGAGATCACCATTGGAAAGGTGACCATGAACAAAAGCAGCTACAATGTATCGGTAAACGACGATGTATTTGATATCCCCATGAAAGAATTTGAACTTTTATACAAACTAGGAAATAGCGCAGGGAAGACGTTGACAAGAGATCATCTGATTGAAGATGTTTGGGGCTATGACTTTGAGGGCAACGAACGTACGTTAGACGTCCATGTGAATCGGCTGCGGGAGCGTTTTAATGTAGAGGAGTGCGGGTTCAAAATAACCACCGTCCGTGGGCTAGGATATCGACTGGAGGTACTAAGATGAGTAAAGTGAAAAAATGGCACATAGCCATGAACATAGTCATTGGGGTTTTTATGTTTTTTGGTTGCATGACTGTAGGGTATCTTTTGATAACCTACCTATTTGAAGTGACAGGTCATGCTGGGGGACTGGTAGCTTATATTAGCTCTGTGGTTGTGGGATGGCTGATTTTCGCTGCGGCAGCAAAACTTTTACTTGAGATTATCAGTCGCACAAAATACGGACAAAAGCACCAGCTACTGAGGAACCAATTTTTAGAAAATACCTTAGATGCTCTAAACAAGATATCAAGAGGGGATTTTAACATAGCAATTGCTGTGAATGGGAACGATCCGTTTTCAAAAGTGGCAGATACCGTCAACAAAATGGCAAAGGAGCTGTCAAGCATGGAATCACAGAGGCAGGACTTTATATCCAATGTATCCCATGAGATTCAATCGCCCCTTACGTCCATTAGTGGATTTGCAGCACTGCTAAAATCGGAGTTGATAACAAAACAGCAACGGGAGCATTACATTGAAGTCATTGAGACAGAGAGCAAGAGGCTGTCCAAACTTTCCGACAACTTACTAAAACTATCTGCACTGGAATCAGATAATCGGGCGCTTACCCGCAGTGATTTTCGTTTAGACAAGCAAATCGAGAGTGCCATATTGATGTTAGAGCCTCAGTGGTTAGAGAAAAATATTGAAATAGATGCAAAATTTGAAAAAATTAAGATACAGGCAGATGAAGATTTACTTGATCAAGTATGGATTAATCTGATTCATAACGCTGTTAAGTTCACCCCTGCAAATGGATTAATCAAAATTCAGCTTTTTCAGAGTGAAGATCAGATCAAATGCCATATTATGGACAATGGTGTAGGTGTATCAGAAGAGGACAGAATCCATATTTTTGAACGATTTTTTAAAGTGGACAAATCTCGAGACCGTTCCTTGGGTGGCAACGGACTGGGTCTTTCACTTTGCAAAAAAATAATAGAGCGTCACAATGGCGAGATCACCTTGGAGAGCGAGTTGGGCCAGGGGACAAAGTTCATTGTGACCTTACCAAAATAAATCATTGGTTTACATTCCGTTTAACTTCTATTTAACCTCCGTTTACTTTGCAGCCTTATACTAAGGTTATAAATAAACAGGAGGTATTATTATGACTATGATAGAGGTTAAGTCACTGGTAAAACAGTATGACCAAACAAAAGAACCAGCAGTGAAGGGCATTGATTTTTCAGTGGACCAGGGAGAATTCTTCGCATTTTTAGGACCCAATGGTGCAGGCAAGACAACCACCATTTCGATTTTAACAACAACACTTTCTAAAACTGGTGGGGAAGTTAAAATTGCGGGGTTTGATGTGCAAACAGAAGCCAAGCGTGTGAGAGAAAAAGTAGGTATTATCTTTCAGCAACCTAGCCTAGATCCACAGCTGTCTGCGGAGGAAAACATACGATTTCATGCATGTCTGTATGGTATGTACAGCTATAGGCCAACATTTAAAATGATGCCGGCTACGTACAGAAAACGTGTAATGGATTTGGCAGAGATTGTGGGCATTCAAGATGCGTTATTTAAGCCGATTAAAAAGCTTTCTGGAGGCATGCAGCGAAAGCTAGAGATTATCAGGAGCTTAATCCATACACCCGCTGTATTGTTCTTGGATGAGCCTACACAAGGTCTTGATGCAGTGAGTCGTCGGGGGCTGTGGGAATATATTGACACGGTACGCAAAGAGAATGGAACCACTGTGTTCTTGACCACCCATTACATCGACGAAGCGGAAAAGGTGGACAAGGTTTGTATTATCAATCATGGGGAAATCGCCATATGTGGCTCGCCTGAAGAGATGAAGAGCAATTTGTTAAAACAACAGCTTGTTTTGGATGCGGAGGATCGAGGTGCACTTATCACAGAACTTTCAGACAAAGGACTTTTCCATAAAACGGAACAGCACATTATCGTTCCGTATCAAGGGACATCGGCGCAAGATGTAATCGCACAGCTAAAAACGCGTCTGAGCATATTGAAAATCGAAGAACCAACCCTTGAAGATGCCTATATAGAATATTTGAAAAAAGGAGGTGCGGTGGCATGAGTGAATTCGTACTAAACCAAAGAAAAAAATCACGACTATCCAGAGAGATAAATGCGATTGTCACCATTATGGCAAGAGATATCACGCTTTTCTTCAAGTCACCAGTGACTATTATCATGAGCCTTGCTATGCCTGTGGTAATGATGGGGATGTTAGGAGGGAGCTTATCTCAAAACATGGCGGCGGGACTGAATTTTGATTATAAGCAGTTTATGCTAGTTGGAATGTTAGTCAATATGTTGTTCATGACCACCACAATGGGCATGTCCTCTCTTGTGGAGGACCATACAACGGACTTCACGCAAGAAATGATGATTTCACCAGTTTCACGCTATAGCATTGTCATCGGCAAGATACTTGGGTCCTCCTTTGGGGCAATCATCAGCATGTTTGGAACCCTTATTGTTGGAATATGTATGGGCATCTCCATCAGTATGACCCAACTGTTGTTGATCATAGCATTGTCACCTCTCATGTGTTTGTCGGCAGGTTCTCTAGCAATGATTATCATCGGAACTATCAAAAATAACAAATCAGCCAATATTGCAGTGTCGCTAATCACTATGCCACAAATGTTTTTGTGCGGTGCTATTATTCCAATTACCAATGCACATGGTATCTTGTACGTAATCAGCAGAATGATGCCAATGACCTACTGCTTAGACCTTGTACGCGCGGTTGTGTATGCAGGAACGCCACAATATGCCAGCGTTGTAATCCACAATCCAGCAATTAACCTAGTGGTCATCCTAGGGCTAACGGTTATTTGTCTACTGATCGGAACCTTCTTCTTTGCAAGAAGCGAAAAAAACAGATAGCATAATGAGGTTATATTTTTATAATACAAAAAGCCAAGCCACAAGAATTCTTTGGGCTTGGCCTTTTTCATAGCTCGTATTTGTTTTCAATCACTTGGTATAAGGCACAATGGACTCTTTAGTATCTATGATATGAGCCGCCATCATCCGTTGGGCCTTTTCTGGGTTACCTTCCTTGATCGCCTGCAATATGTCTGCATGAAATCCAATGACCCTTCCTACCCTTTCAGAGAAAGGAACGGCGTTGAGGTATCTAGCACAGTTATCCCTAACATGTTCTAATTGGGATACGAGAAATTCATTTTCTGTAAGGACAGCCAACTCTTTATGAAATTCTGCATCTTCCCTCAAAAATTTAGAAAAGTTTAATTCAATATTTTTTGAAAGAACTGTCTGGTCGCTGAGTATTTGGTCAATTTTGCTAAAATCAGGACGACTTTCTACACTAGCAAGTAATTTGACCGTCAAACATTCCAACGACTCACGCACATCAAAGAGTTTTTTCAGCTGCTCAAGGGTAAGCTCGGATACGATAGCACCTTTGCCGGGAACGGTCTTTATAAGCCCTTCAAACATTAATTTCTGTACAGCGGACCGGACGGGTGTTCTACTAACACCAAGTTGTGCAGACAGCTCTTCCTCTGTGATGCTACTACCTGGCACCAAATCTAAATTTAAGATACTTTTTTTAAGCGCATCATATGTTCTGTTATATAAGGTGCCCTGAATTTTTATTTGCGGTAATCTATTCATAATCATCTCCTTGGTGATTGGGTATTCATATCCAAACAGGTGGATAATTAAGTTATATATCATTAAGAACTATTTGGCAAGAATTCTTTTGCAATTCGTCATAGTAACCATTGCATACAAATACTCGAAATATTAATAAAAATGTTGAAAAACGCAAAAAACAAAAAATGTATACAATTAAAATTTACTTGAAATTTAGAGTATTGGACAATAAATATAATTATTGTATTTTTACACAAATCCAAAATACATATTGACAGTGTGTACCGATAATGATACATTGTCATTATCCAAAATAAACAAAAGAAAGGAGACGCTACTAAAAAATATATTAGTAGCAAACAGCATGAAGGTAGATAAAGAGGAACTAAGAAAAAGCATAGAAAAAAATATGCTGGAATTTGTCGCTATCAAAACAGACAGTGGTTCAAAGTTTGAATGCGATGTAAGACCTTTTTTCACGAAGTGGTTTGAAGACGTTACTTACTTAAAAGAGAACAAGAAAAATTGTGGACTTTTCCCTATACCTAATGACCATCTGGACAGAGCGGTACCATGGGCTTTGCTGAAAGGAAAGGGCAACGATACAGTTGTGCTTATTCATCACTTAGATACAGTAGAAACAAAAGACTATCAAACTTTACAGCCTTTGGCATTAAAGCCTTATGAAGTAACTGAGGCATTCAAGCAAGGGAAGATGGAATTGCCGCCTCATGTGAAAGCAGACCTTGATACAGGAGACTGGCTATTTGGACGTGGTGTTGCTGACATGAAAGGTGGCGGAGCCATGTACATGTCTCTGTTTGAAGAATATTCAAAAAATCCAGATTTTAATGGAAATATAGTGCTCCTATCTCTGCCGGATGAAGAAAGTTATTCAGCAGGCATGATCGGGGCTGTGTACCTATTAGATGAGCTGCAAAAGGAGCATGGACTAGAATACGTGTTGACAATTGACTCTGAATCTCATGAGAGAGAAGACGTAGACAAACCAATTATGTTCGATGGATCCATCGGAAAAATGCTACCTGTAGTCTATGTTAGAGGTAAACTAGCACATGGTGGTATGATTTATAAAGGCATCAACTCTATTAACATTATGGCTGAAATCATCAGACGTACTGACTTTAATGCTGACTTCACAGAGAAGTTAGGAAACACTGTTTCCCCACCACCAGCATGGATGTATCACAAAGATAGAAAATCCGTGTATGACGTATCTCTTCCTATTGCGACCACGGCCTACATGAACATATTGCCTTTGACTAGATCCCCTAAAGAAATCATGGAAATGCTAAAGGATATTTCTGTAGAGGCTTTTGACGAAGTAATCGTTGATATGAATAAGAGCTATGCAACGTATTGCGACAAGAACGGATTCAAAGTGCAAGAGCTAGAGTGGAAGACAAATGTAAAATACTACTCTGAGATCTATGCAGAGGCTGTTAGAGATTCTGGCGAAGCCTTTGAGCAAGCTATCAAAGCCACCAATGCAGAGATTAAAGATAAATTTTTTAAGAATGAGCTTATGGTAGTAGATGCTGCTAATATGATTATTGAAAAGACATTGGAGTATGTAAAAGATTTGTCACCAGTGGTGGTGCTATCTATGGCGCCGCCTTATTATCCAAGTGTGAGCAACACTATGATTGGTGAAAAAGCCGCTAAGGTAGACAAAGTATTCAAAGATGCCCTTGCCTTCACAAAAGAGACCATGGGTGATGAATGTGTGGTTAAGAGCATATACACCGGCATTTCTGATTTGAGCTATGCCATGTTTGCTTTTGAAGACGATGTGATTGATTACATCAACAACAACATGCTGCTTTGGGAAGATATATACTACATTCCACTTGATATCATCAAGAGATTATCAACGCCGATATTAAATATTGGGCCTTGGGGCAAAGACATACATAAATACACAGAAAGAGTGTATACAACGGATCTTTATTATAAAACACCATATATTACAGACTATGTTATCAGTAACATGCTAGGAAACTAATGTAAGTTAACTTATTTTTTGGAGGTCCAATTTAAATGGATATGATTTTAAAACTAATAGCGGATGTTTCCGACTGGATTTGGGGAATCCCTATGCTTGTAATCTTGCTTGGTGGAAGTATATTTATGACTTTCAAACTGGGTTTCTTTCAATTCAGATACTTCCCATACATCTGCAAACAAACCTTCGGTAAAATGTTTGCTAAAGGTACGGGAGAAGGAACGGTATCACCGTTCCAAGCTGCTACATCAGCATTAGCGTCAACAGTAGGCGCGTCTAACATTATCGGAGTACCAGTAGCCATTGCTCTTGGTGGTCCAGGTGCCGTGTTCTGGATGTGGCTTTCCGCCTTTGTAGGATGTGCCATGAAGTACTCAGAGATTATTCTTGGTATTAAATACAGAGAAAAGAACGCGGAAGGCCTGTTCGTAGGCGGACCGATGTACTACCTTAAAAAAGGGCTAAAAGCACCTTGGCTTGGAAGCATTTTTGCATTTTTCCTCATGTTGGAGATTTATCCATCTATTGCCACACAAACAGTGGCTTTGGTGCAAAATGCAGAGACCATTGGACTAAACAAATATGTAACCATTGTAGGTCTTATCATACTAGTAGGAGCGGTTGTTTTTGGAGGAATACAGAGAATATCAACATTTTCTGAAAAGCTAGTACCCTCTATGGCACTTTTGTACTTAGTAGCAGCATTAATCATTGTAGTTGTTAATATTACAGCTATTCCAGAAGCTTTTGCACTTATATTTTCAAATGCATTCACACCAACATCAGCTGTTGGCGGATTTGCGGGAGCGACTATGGCAGCAGGTATGCGTTGGGGAATCGCACGTGGTTGCTACTCTAACGAAGCAGGTATGGGAACAGCACCTATTGCACACTCAACAGCAGTGACTGACCACCCAGCCCGTCAAGCTATGTGGGGTATATTTGAAGTTGTAGTTTCTACACTAATGATTTGTACAATGTCAGCTATGATTATCCTAACAACTGGCGTATGGAAAGAGCTAGGTTCAGACCAAGCAGCTGCTATGCCATCCCTTGCATTCCAAAGTGTATTTGGGCAAACGTTAGGAGGAGGAATTATTACGGTTTCACTCTTACTGTTTGTGCTTTCTACAGTTATCGTTATCGCTTTCTACGGAGAAAAGCAAGCAGAGTTCCTATTTGGACCTAAGTTTGCTAAGGTAATGAGAGTTATATACATGACAGCCATTCTACTTGGTGGTATTGGTGGAATCGAATTCCTATACCAATTCCTAGATATTCTACTGGCGTTAGTAATCATACCTAACGTAATGGGCGTACTGCTTCTATCAGGAGAGGTAAAAGCCCTTAAAGATGAATTCTTCACGGATCCAAGATACTACAAAGCAGATATTAAAAAGAAATAACATTAGAAAGTCGGTTGCATATGCAACCGACTTTCTTTATGTGGGCATAGTAAAATAGTGACAAAATATTAACAATATTGGAGGATGTAATGAAAAAAAGAGTTTCACTATTGATTGTCATCATTCTGTTGCTATCGGGGTGTAGCAAAATCACAGAATCAGAAAGCACTGAAGCAGCAGTAGGCGCACCGCAGCGCGTAGTTGCACTGACATCATCACTGGCGGATGTATGGCAATTGGCAGGTGGAGAATTGGTAGGGGCTACCAATGACGCATTTAAGGATCAAAATTTAAATTTAGATCCAAAGTTAGTAACCGATATAGGAACAGTGAAAGAACCTAATATGGAACTGATTTTTTCCTTGTCGCCTGATATAATAATAATGTCAGAAGATATTCCAGGGCAGGCTGATTTAGTAACAGCCTTTGAAGGTGCTGGGATAAAATGTCTTTTGCAGAAGATAGAAACCTTTGAGGATTACTTGTCAGTATTAGGAACATTTACTGCAATCACAGGACGGGATGATTTGTATGAGAAAAACGGCTTGGCTATCAAAGAGCAGATAGATAACCTTTTGGCAAAACGACCAGTAGAAGAGGCACCAACGGTCTTGTTTTTAAGAGCGTCTGCATCAAATGTTAAAGCCATTGCAAAGAACAATGCCACGGCCGCAATGCTAGATAATATTGGGGCAATCAATATTGCCAAGGTGAAAGAGTCCCTATTAGAGGATTTAAGCATGGAAGTTATTCTCGAAGAAGATCCAGATTATATTTTGGTGACCACCATGGGGGATGATACGGAAAAAGCAGAACTATCATTGCAGGAGGCACTGACAGCAAACCCAGCATGGGCTAATCTTAGTGCAGTAAAGAACGGTAATTTTAAGATGATACCAAGAGAGATGTTCCATTATAAGCCAAACGTAAGATGGGGAGAAGCATATGAGTACTTGCTACAAATCCTATACAAAGACGAGTACAAATAATAAGTACATAGCGGTAATCTTGGTTAGCATAGTTGCAATGACCATACTGGCTAGCCTTTTGTCAGGGGCAGTACTGACATCGCCTAAAGATATTTTTGAGGCGCTATTCGGTACTAAAAACAATGATACCGTCAAAAACATTATTATGTTCGTGAGGCTTCCACGTACAATTGGGTGTATATTGGTTGGGGCAGCGCTAGCGATTTCTGGACTGCTACTCCAATCTATGCTAAACAACCCCCTGGCAAGTCCAGGCGTGATCGGTATTAACACTGGCGCAGGATTCTTTGTAGTAGCAGTATCGGCAATAGCACCAAATGCCTTTGAGATGCAGAATGCAGCGGCCTTTGTAGGAGCCGTTTTTACCACGCTACTGGTGTATGGCATTGCAAAAAAAGCTGGGGGCAATAAAATGACAATCATCATGGCAGGCATTGCCGTATCCAGCCTTATGACTGCCGCCATAGATGCGATAGTTACCTTTTTGCCAGAAACAGTAACAGATAAAGTAGCTTTTTATATAGGCGGGTTTCATGGTATAGCCATGGAAGACATCTGGTTTTCTGTACCATATATAGTGGTGGGACTTGCTATTGCTATTTTCATTTCAGGAAGGATGAACATTTTTGTTTTGGGAGATGAGATGGGAACCTCCCTAGGGCTGCCTATGAGTGTTTATAGATTTATTATTATCATCACAATATCCCTCCTAGCAGGCGGGGCTATCAGTATGGCGGGACTTCTTGGCTTTGTAGGGCTGATTGTGCCCCATATAGCTAGAATCATTAGCGGACACGACCATCGATGGCTTGTGCCCATCAGCGGGTTGCTAGGGGCAGAATTAACCCTCGGTTGCGACATTTTGGCTAGAAGTCTATTCACACCTTTTGAACTGCCCGTAGGCATTTTACTTTCATTTATTGGAGGACCTTTTTTCCTATATCTTCTACTGACGAAGAAAAGGAGTGTTTTATAATGAGCAAAATTGTAGTACATGAAGTCAATGTCCAGCTAGGTGAAATCCAGGTGCTAAAGGAAATCAGTCTTGCCATAGAGGAAGACTGTATTACTTGTTTGATTGGAGCCAACGGTAGTGGGAAGACAACCTTGCTCAAAGCGATTGCTGGATTGGTACCTGTAGCAAAGGGGTACATTGTAGTAGATGGCAAGGACATTAGAGATATTTCCCTCAAGGATAGAGCAAAGTTAATCGCGTATCTTCCCCAATCACGGACAATTTCAGACATCCAAGTATATTCGCTAATAACCCATGGTAGATTTCCCCATTTGGATTTTTTGCAGCGTTTAAAAACATCAGATAAAGATTTAATTGATAAAGCCATTACGATGACAAATACGGAACCCTTATTAAATAAAAAAACATCAGAATTGTCAGGAGGAGAGCGGCAAAGGGTGTATCTAGCCATGGCTATAGCCCAAGATACAGATATTATTTTATTAGATGAACCAACCACATACCTAGATATTAATTATCAGATAGAGGTTATTCAAATTATCGAAAACCTTAGACAAATGGGCAAGACCATTGTCATGGTAGCCCACGACTTGCCACAAGCCTTAACCAGTGCGAAGAGAACATGTCTCCTAGAAGAGGGCAGGGTGCTTTGGTACGGAGAGAGCCCAGAAATTTGTGATTCCCATAGCCTAACGGACGTGTTTCAAATCAGTATGGAACAACTACCAATTAACGGAAATGACTTATATAGCTATAAAATGATTCGGAGGCGCCAAAGTGGAAATCAATAAGGCCGTTGCCATAGTCCAAGTGTTCTCGGGCACAAGCGCAAGTACATTAAATACATTGGCTAAACATAGCAGCATAAAGCAAATGAAAAAAGGCGAGATTTTATTCATTGACAAAGAGAAGGTAAACACGATTTATGCAGTGGTAGCAGGGGCCGTATCTTTATATAAGATCAATGGGCTAGGAGAGAAGAAGATTATTTTCATACTAGACAGAGGAAAACTCATCAATGAAGTTATATTGCAAGAATTACCAGCCTCTATTAACTGCGAAATATTTGAAGACAGTCTAATACTATGTATCAACAAAAATGACCTCCTCAAAACAATGGAGCAAGATTTTGTCCTAACAAAAGCCATCATTGACTCACTGGCCATGAAAGTCAGAAGACTCTATAGACAATTAAAAAACACAGCCAATACCATACGAGGGGACAAGAGGGTAGCAGCAAAACTTTGGAAACTATCAGAGGACTTTGGCAAGCCTTGCAAAAATGGGACTTGCATTGATATAGATGTGACTATAACATACTTAGCAGAGATGTTAGGCTCCACTAGAGAAACAGTTTCTAGGCAAATAAAAATATTGCAAGGGCAATCCTTGATTTTACAAGAAGAGGGGAAATTTATTATTCCAGATAAAGATAACCTTGTAAAATATTTTAAAGCACCGTGATTTTTATCACGGTATTTTTATTTTTTTGCGTATATAATGATGTTATAAATTTAACGTTATTTTTTTAACAAGGAGGGAATAAAGAATGTTTGGTGATGAAATTTTGGCAATGGCCAACGCTTCCAAGGCGAAAGTGAGCTTTGCCAGAAACAATATGTTGGGGTATTTTATAGCTTCTATGCTAGCGGGGGCTTATGTGGGCCTTGGCATTATCTTGATTTTTACAAGTGGGGGCGTGCTAGCAGGCGCACCAGCCACAAAGATTGTTATGGGGGCATCTTTCGGCATTGCCCTAAGTCTAGTGATCATGGCAGGATCCGAGTTGTTCACTGGGAACAACTTAATACTTTCTGTCGGCATATTAAAAAAGACTGTTACTGTAAGTGAGACATTAAAGCTTTGGCTGGTTTGTTTAATGGGAAACTGGGCGGGCGCTATTATCTTATCGATTATATATTGGGGAACAGGACTTACCAATGGACCCGTGGGTGAGTTCATGGCCGCCACAGCTGCCACAAAGATGAGCATTCCCCTGCTGCCGTTGTTTCTCAGAGGAATACTGTGCAATGTCCTAGTATGCTTGGCTGTTTGGTGTAATTTCAAATTAAAATCTGAGGTAGCAAAGTTAATCATGATTTTCTGGTGCCTCTATGCCTTTATTACAAGTGGATATGAACATAGCATCGCCAACATGACACTTCTGACCATAGGGCTTTTATCTCCATTTGAGAGCGCAGTCTCCCTATCAGGATACTTTTACAACCTAAGTGTTGTGGTTTTAGGAAACATGGTAGGCGCTATCGTATTTCTAGCCATACCATATTATGCCATTGCAAAGAAGAAGGAGGATTAGTTAAACATGGGATACTGTTTAAAGCTATCGGAGATGAACGAAATCATCTCAAAATGGTCAAAAGACCACGTGGTATTTGCGCCAAAAGTGTTTCAAAACGGTCACAATTTCTCGGATAGAGACCGAATTAGATACGGTGAAGTGAATTCCATAGAACAAATTGTATTTGACCAGAAAGCAGAATACTCTTTCAAAGAGGCACTGCTACCATTATCACAAACACTCTTCTTCTTTACAGAAGATAGTGTAAAAGAAGCCAATCCAGAGAAAAAAGGCACAATCATTTTTTTAAGAAGTTGCGATATACATAGTTTAAAAAGACTGGATGAAATCTATCTAAAGAACGGATTTGAGGACTATTACTACAAGAGACTTCGCGAGAACGCCAAATTTGTGCTAATGGGATGCGACAAAGGATTTGATAGTTGTTTTTGCACGGCTATGGGTACAAACGAAACGGATCAATATGATTGTAGCGTCGAAGTAAAAGAAGGATATGCTTATATCAACAATAAAAAAACCGATTGGGACCAACTATTCAAGTCCCATAGCGAAAGTACACCAGAGGTAGCACCTAAGTTCGCGCAAGAGTCAAAAGTGAAAATTCATATTCCGGAGAATCTGACATTAGATGTGATGAATTCCAAAATGTGGGATGAATATGACAGCAGATGTATCAATTGCGGTCGTTGCAACTTTGTCTGCCCAACATGCACTTGCTTTACCATGCAAGATATTTTTTATACAGACAACGGAAAAGCTGGCGAGAGACGTAGAGTCCAAGCTTCTTGTATGGTAGATGGATTTACAGATGTGGCTGGTGGTGGTAGTTATAGGAAAACCAATGGACAACGCATGAGATTTAGAGTCTTACACAAAATCTATGACTACAAGAAGAGAACTGGCGAGCATATGTGCGTTGGATGCGGGCGGTGCGAAGACATTTGCCCAGAGTACATTTCATTTACCAATTGTATTAACAAATTAGAAGATGCAGTGAAGGAGGTAGCGGGTAATGCAAAATAACGAGTACATACCTTTTTTATCTGAGATAAAAGATGTTATCAAACACACAGATATTGAGTACACATTTCGTATGACCTACAAAGGCAATGTGAAGCCAGGACAATTTTTTGAAGTCTCTATGCCTAAATACGGTGAAGCGCCGATTTCTGTTAGTGGGATCGGAGAAGACACAGTGGACCTGACCATTAGAAAAGTGGGCAAGGTAACAGATGAAGTTTTTGAATTGTACAAAGGTGACAACTTGTTTTTAAGAGGTCCCTATGGCAATGGATTTGATGTAGAACTGTACAAAGGCAAAGAACTTGTAATCGTAGCAGGGGGTACGGGACTATCGCCCGTGAGAGGGGTAGTAGATTATTTTGCTACAAATACAGATCAGGCCAAAGCCACTACTTTAATCACAGGATTCAAGTCCCCAGATGATATTTTATTTCGCAAGGATCTAGAAAACTGGGAAAAGAAAATTAACCTAATCCTCACAGTGGATAGCGATCCTAAAAATACTGGTAACAAGGTTGGACTTGTTACCCAATATATACCAGAGCTAAAGTTAGAAGATAAAACCAAGGCTGTAGCTGTTGTAGTAGGACCTCCCATGATGATGAAATTTGCTACAAAATCATTAATTGATGCTGGGTTTGCAGCAGAAAACATCTGGATTTCTTATGAAAGAAAGATGTGCTGTGGTATAGGCAAATGCGGACATTGCAAGATTGATGACCAATACGTTTGCTTAGATGGACCTGTTTTCAACTACGTTCACGGAAGCAAATTATTAGATTAGGAGGAGCAAGATGTTAGATATTAATGCAAAGAAAATAAAGAAAAATGCCTTTCGTGTCACAAAAGAAAGAGGATACACTGCTTCTCGCATTAGAGTGCCAGGAGGGCACTTGCCTGTTAAATATTTACCATTGCTGCAAGAAGTGGCAGATAAATATGGGAATGGAACGGTTCATATGACGGCAAGACAAGGCTTTGAGATTCCACACATAAAGTTTGAAGACATGGATGTTGTGAATACGCTCATACAGCCTATCATCGCAGGACTTAACATCAATCAAGACCCAAACGGAAAAGGATATACAGCAGCAGGTACTAGAAATATTGTAGCCTGCGTAGGCAATAGAGTTTGCCCATTCGCTTGCTATGATACGACTGCCTTTGCAGGAAGAATCGAAAAGGTAGTATTCCCACATGACCTACACTTTAAGATTGCCCTAACTGGCTGCCCTAACGATTGCGCTAAGGTGAGGATGCATGACTTTGGGATTTCTGGTATGACCTTGCCTCAATATGACAAGGAAAGATGTGTGAATTGTGGCGCGTGTGTTAAGGCCTGCAAGAAAAAATCCGTGGCAGCCTTGAAGGAAGTCAATTATAAGGTGGAACGGAATCACGAAAAGTGTATAGGATGCGGAGAGTGCGTGATTAACTGTCCCACAGCTGCTTGGACGAGAAGCCAGCAAAAGTACTATAGACTTGCTATCATGGGAAGAACAGGAAAGAGAAACCCAAGACTAGCGGAAGATTTTATCAAATGGGTAGATGAAGCCAGTATTACAAAAATCATAGAGAACACCTACGAATATGTGACAAAATACATTGACCCAGCAGCACCAGGGGGCAAAGAACATATCGGATATATTGTAGACAGAACAGGATTTGAAGAATACAAAGCATGGGCATTAAAAGATGTCCATCTGCATCAAGATGCTGAACTCAATACGGTAATATATTGGAGCGGCATTAAGTATTAAAATAGCAAAACCCCATGCCAATACAAAAAAGAGGTACATTTCACATGTGAAATGTACCTCTTTTAAATTAACGGGTAACCCGCTAGCTTTTTCATGTCCTATTCAACCACTCGATTTCGCCCTGAAGATTTGGCCTGGTACAGGTTGTCATCGGCTCTTTTGATTATATCAATCATTCCAACCAAGCCTTCCCCCGCTACATTGGCCAAGCCAAAGCTGGCGGTTATGCCAATCTCCAACCCACTATCGATATCCACATAGAGGGAGTTTTCAACAGTAGCGCGTATACGCTCAGCTATGTTTCTTGCATTTTTAGAGTCCGTGGATGGAAGGCAAACAAGAAACTCCTCACCACCATACCTGACAATCCAATCCTTCTTCCTTAGTTGAGAGTCCAGGATGTCACTGAAATGCTTTAAAATAGCATCACCCATTTGATGTCCATAGGTATCATTTACCCTTTTGAAGTGATCAATATCACAAATAATGATAGAAATAGGTTTTTTATAGCTAAAGCTGCGACTTAAAGCAATAGGCAAATTTTTGTCCAAATATTGACGGTTATATAGACCTGTAAGGGCATCAATATAAGTTTTTTTCTTGGCAAAACTGCCATAAATTACGAATACTACAATCAGAACAACAATCAAGAAAATACTGGTAACAATTAAACGCTGTGTCTCATGTAATCTCCTATAGATAACAGACTCGGGGATAAGAGCGCAAAATGAGCCGTGGGTATCGTTAAAGGTATTGATAGGGTAGCCAACTAGCAAACACGTCTCATTAATAATCGGGTTATAAATATATTCACTGAACACTTCCCCATCCTCTACATTGGTAGCAATAATATTTCCCAAACTAGAACCTCGAGAAACATCGATTTGCTGTTTTGCTGATGGATTGGATTTGTACGGCGAGGCAACCATTCTGTATTCATTATCTACAATAAAGGTTTCACAGTCAAAAGGCTTGGCTGTATCGTTTAGCGCTTGAAAATATGAGGCTAGAACAGAAACAAAAACCAAACCGCAATACTCATTATTGCTATCTAAAATCGGCAAAACAGCAGAGGCAACATCAACGCCATTTTCAGAGTAGACGTGGGTAATATGCACAGAGTTGGTTTGCTTCTCCCTTTGATACAAATCTGTTGCTAAAAATTCCGGAGTCTCCGCAGTGATAATCGATCCATCTTTCCGATATGTATATAATGTTTTAAACATGCCCTCATCTTTATACACAATACGTATGCTGTTGACGTTTCCGTGGTTTTGAAGATTATATTTTTGCAAGGTCAAAACCTGGTTAATATTCGTTGAGGGTGAGTCCATCAGCAATTGCACACGGGAACGAGTAGTTTCAGCAGCAAATATGAGAAGATTAAACTCGCTTTCTACTTTGATTGCATAGCTTCTAGAAACAGAAATAGCATATTTTTCAGCATCGCTTTTTGTAGCATTGTAGAAATTCAGATAAATAAGCACTGAGATTGATACAATGATAAAGCAGATCAAACCGATAGCAATATTGGTGTATCTCTCGGACAATAATTTCACAAACCTTAGGACTAATGCATTACCTTCTTTTCTTCTATTCAAAGTGAGGATCCTTTCTTTACAATGTTACTTTTTACCAAATATTTTATCTACATCAGAGATAATCTTAGGGTCCAGACCACCAAATTGGCCTAGGGGTATAATAATATCCATGGACTCCTGATGAGACAAACCGGACCGATAAGGACGATCCTCGGCCAAAGCTTGGTATATATCCAAAACCGCCATCAACCTAGATTCAAAATCTAAATCCATTTTCCCAAAGGGATACCCTCTACCAGTGGTCTTCTCATGGTGATTGCTGGCCCACTCTGTGATTTCCTCAAACCCATCAATGGTTTCTAGGGCTCTACGGGTATAGTATGTATGTTTTTGCATCATAGCAAACTCAGTATTGTCTAGTTTGTCAGGCTTGTCAAGGATAGCATTTGGGATTGCCAACTTGCCTAAGTCGTGAAGATCCGCAGCGATGACAAATTGTACAATCTTATCTTCACTAAAGCCATAGTAGTTCCCCATAGCCTCAGCCCTAGCAGAAAGACCAGCAGAATGATTGGACGTAAAAGTAGATTTTTTGTCAATCACAGTAGAAATTACTTTTGTCAGCTGTCTTATTTCGGGCCAAGATTTTTCACAAATATTCTCAGGTATTCGGTGAAGAGCCACATTGATAAACAAAGGATCCAAATCCATCCAAAAAGCCGGAAACACTGCCACTTTTTTGAAGGCATCTATAATCTCCTGATAAAAAAGAGTCGGATCATCTATGTATTCAATGATCTCTTCTCTAGAAGAGCCAGCCACATATTCCATATCGACACAATCTGCTAGCAATATGATTTGAGAAAGCAAAGGTGGATTTTTTATACCAAAGAATCCACTTCCATCAATATACTCGTGATGATGCAACAAGATTGACTCCCTAGGTTGTCGTAATGGAAATACGTCTAGAATATGTTGGCTATGAATACAATGCTCCTTGGCATTTTCAAAACCCTCCCTGCGCTCCATCAACTGATACTTGTAGGCCGCTACACCGCTGTCATGGAGGAGGGCACAAGTAGCTAAATCAAGACGATCATCTAGATTCAGACCCATGGCTTCAGCCAGACAATCAGATATATAGGCAACTTTTTTATTATGGTGCGTTACACTTTTTAAAACATCCATCTCCAGAAAATCTAAAGCGAAGGACAAAGCCTCCAAAAATTGATTTTGATTAAACAGCATAATAAATCCTTTCGATACAATTCATAGATTTCAGTATAACGGGTTTTACCATCAAATGCAACGAAAACAGCAGAAAAACAACAGGAGACAAGCTATTTGTAAATATTTTACAAATAGCTATTGACAAATATTTACAATAATATTATAATGTGGATATAACGACAGAGAATGGTCGTTAAATAAAAGAAGATAGACAAAAGGGGTCTGTCGTAGAGATTAAGAGAGGAGAAAAATGTCAGAACAAAACGAAAGAAAAGAGGTAACATTTGAGATTACCCAACACCTAGGGGAACTATCCATAGGGACGTCAGGACTTATTAAAGAGCTGAACATGGTAAAATGGAATGAATTT
Source organism: Anaerovoracaceae bacterium (assembly GCA_031553975.1). GTDB lineage: Bacteria > Bacillota > Clostridia > Peptostreptococcales > Anaerovoracaceae > JAVBKP01. The sequence goes on from JAVBKP010000150.1 coordinate 18,372, forward strand.
CCGGCCAAGTATGACATCAGGGAATGGGAGCCGTCCCACGAAAGAATGAAAAGAGGGCTTACTTTTACAGAAGGGGAGATGATCAAATTAAAAGAAATCTTAAATGAACTAGACATCTAGTGCATAGGTCAAATCCAAATGGTGAGTAAATAGCTCACCTCCCGATTTTAATACTTTTTTCTCAAAAGAAAGGCTGTCCTCCCACGGACAGTCTTTTTCTAATAGGGTGATTCCGAATATTTCTTCTATAGTGCATTTTGAAAATCCTACTTTATATGCTTTTGTATTTCTTGAAGTACCCCTTTTGAAAGCATTGAGCGAATCAAGGAAACAATTTCATTTGATGAAATGTCGCTTTTATTTTGGTACCAGTATATAATCGTCCCAATAATAGCTGACATTGCAAACTCAAAAATGCAAGCTGAATAAATATCGTTTTCCTTTATAGAAAGAGAAGAATAGAGAGCAGGTTTCATTACATCTTTAAACTTTTTTGCAAAATGAGGATCACCATTTTCACTTAGAAGTACACTTAAATACTCTCCTTTTGATTCATACATATCTGCAACATTTTGAATTATATTACTATTATCAAGCGACTGAAAATTACTAGTTATAGTTTCTTTAATAAAATTCAGCACGTCGTCTTCCAAATAATTTAAGACATCATAAATGTCCGTAAAATACCTATAAAATGTAGCCCTGTTGTATCCAGCAATACTTGTTATTTCTTGTATTGAAATCTGCTCAATCTTCTTTTTCTGGTACAGTCTCCAAAAGGCATCGACAAAGTTTTCCTTGGTAGCGGCAGTTACTTCTGGTTGTTTTTTCATCTCTAAAATCTCCCTTTTTATTATGCGACAAAAATGATTAATCTGTTTCTTGACCGTGGGCCATAATGAAACTATAATATGATCATACAACACATTGTTGCACGATACAAGAGGAGGTTGAATGTTATGAGATTTATTAATCGGCATTGGTACAATATTGGTGGGGTCATTGCGATAGGAACAATTGCATACCTCGCAATTTCTTGGAACAGTTTAGACATGATAGTGAGACTGCTACTTATCAGCTTTATTGCTATGCTTGTTCATCAATTTGAGGAGTATGGTTTCCCTGGCGGAGAGCCAGCCATTATGAACATCGTTTTGCAGAACAGTGATATACCAGACCGCTATCCGTTAAACCAATTTTCAGCTATGTTGGTAAACGTGTTAATCACCTATACAGTATATTTATTGCCTGTATTTTTTCCGAAACTTATATGGTTAGGGCTTATCCCAATGTTTATGGGCTTTAGCCAGTTCATGGTTCATGGAATAATGACGAATAAGAAAATGAAATCCATCTATAATCC